>JAYYHK010000024.1:0-15936 GCA_036148495.1 Thermoplasmatota archaeon
ATCTGGATGTCACAAAATACTAACCATTTACCTACACATGGTGCAATTCAAGATGCTATAAAGAAGGCTGCAAATGAAAGAGAATATACAAAATATCCATTAGCTTCTGGATTACCTGAGTTGAGAAATTTAATTCTCGAAGACTTGAATTTACCCGAGCAAGATTTGCACATTACAAATGGAGGTACGGAGGCTCTATACTGCTTGATGAGACATATTCAACCAAAAGGCAGTGAAATGATTACTTCTGATCCCTCATATTTTGTTGTTCATAAATTTGCTAAGTTAGGTGGTGCTAAGTGTACGGACATTCCGATATATCATGGAAATTATAGATTTGAAATAGAGGATATTAAAGAAGCGATAAACCCAAATACTAAGTCCATATTTTTAATTGATCCTATTAATCCATTAGGGAGTACATACCCTAAAGAAGAAAAAAAAGCCATATGTGACTTGGCTGAAGACCATAATTTCTGGATAATTGATGATATAACATATAGGGATTTTACACCCAATCACGTGTTAGCAGCAGACATATTACCTGAGAAAACTATCACGGGCTACTCAGTTTCAAAAAACTGTGGATTGGCTGGATTAAGGGTTGGATCTCTTGTAGGTCCAAAGGATTTTATTTCCGAGGTAAGAGGAACTATGGTATCCGACCTAGGAATAAACGTAGTAGGCCAAAGAGCCTCGATCGCTGCACTGGAAACAAAGAAGGAATGGCTACCAGGTATGCTAGAAACTGCACGTAAAAATCAAGAAATAATTAAAAAGGCAGTAGACAAAGTTGAAGGTGCTACTTTACCAGTATATCCTTCAGCTGCAAGTATGATGGTTATTGATATTTCCGAGCATAAGGCAAGTCCTCAAGCAGTTCAAGACAAGTTATTGTATGAAAACGATATATTTGTTAGAGCTGGAAATTATGTTTCAACAAGATTTGGAGAAAAATTTATTCGCGTTTCATTTTCTATCCCGACGCCAGAAGTCGAAAAATTTGCCGAAGTTTTTCCTAAAGTAATGGAAGAATTAAATGTCTAAATTTGCTACGGCTGTAGCATTTGCTTCGATATATTCTCTTCTTGGTTGAACGTCATCACCCATAAGTTCAACAAACGCTTTATCGGCTAACTCGGCATCTTCAATTTCAACTTTTAACAAGGTTCTTTTAGAAGGATCCATCGTGGTATCCCACAGCTGTTCTGCATTCATTTCACCCAAACCTTTGTAGCGCTGAACTGAAGAACCTGAACCATATTCTGACAATAACCTTTCCAACTGGACATCATCGTATGCGTATGACATTTTCTTACCTTTACTAACTTTGTAGAGTGGTGGTTGAGCAACATACACATATCCTGCATCAATTAATCCTTTCATGTGCCTGTATAAGAAAGTCAATAGTAAGGTACGAATGTGAGCACCATCCACGTCTGCATCCGTCATAATAATTAATTTATGATATCTGGCTTTCTCGAGCTCGAATTCTTCTTCTTCTTCAACTCCGGTTATACTACAACCCATTGCAGTAATCAATGCCATAACCTCATTGTTCGCTAAAATTTTATCGATACGTGATTTTTCGACATTCAAAATCTTACCTCGCAGAGGTAATATTGCCTGTGTCCCTCTATCTCTTCCTTGCTTAGCTGTTCCACCTGCAGAGTCACCTTCAACTATGAAAAGTTCAGATTCAGAAGGATCTTTGCTTTGGCAATCTGCTAATTTACCTGGTAGACCTCCTCCCTCTAGAATCCCTTTCCGTCTAGTTAAGTCTCTCGCTTTCTTAGCTGCCTCTCGTGCCTGAAATGCTTGTATGCACTTCGAAATTATAATTTGAGTGTCGGAGGGGTTTTCTGCAAAATAATCAGACAAAGCCTCTGTCATTATTTTATCTACAATTCCTTTTACTTCAGAATTTCCTAGCTTAGTTTTTGTCTGACCCTCAAACTGGGGATCGGGAACTTTAATTGATAAAATTGCTGTTAAACCTTCCCTCACATCATTTCCTTCTAATGCTGAATCTTTTTCTTTCAGCTGTTTTCTTTTTCTAGCTACGCTGTTAATTGTACGAGTCAGAGCTGTTTTTAATCCTGATAAAT
Organism: Thermoplasmatota archaeon; assembly: GCA_036148495.1. Taxonomy (GTDB): domain Archaea; phylum Thermoplasmatota; class Poseidoniia; order MGIII; family CG-Epi1; genus CG-Epi1. The sequence goes on from JAYYHK010000024.1 coordinate 2,109, forward strand.
GCGTACCTCCTTCCCGCGTTGCTATATTGTTGGTGAACGTATGAATATTCTCTCTAAAGGCTGAAGTCCATTGCAGAGCTGCCTCAACTTGTATTTGGTCCTTTTCTCCTGTAACAAACATCGGATTGGCCATCAGAGAAGTCTTACCTTTATTCAAAAATTTTACGTATTCTGCAATTCCTCCTTCATAAAAGAATTTATCTGATTTACCATTTTCAACTTCTTCCCGAAGATTTATAGTAATTCCTGCGTTGAGATAAGCTAATTCCCTAAGCCTGTAACGTAGTGTTTGATAGTCAAAGTTTACTGTTTCAAAAATAGAACCATCAGGAGTAAAGCGAACACATGTTCCATTCCTATCACTATCACCTATTCTCTTCAAATCTGAATCTAAATTACCTGTTTTATATGTCTGAGTGAAAACTCCACCGTCCCTATGGATTTCTACAGATGCTTTAGTTGATAAAGCATTTACAACAGAAACACCTACCCCGTGAAGTCCACCTGAAACTTTGTAGGTATCACTATCGAATTTACCGCCAGCGTGGAGCTTTGTCATAACTATCTCTACTGCTGGAACTTTGTAAACTGGATGAGGGTCAATAGGAATTCCTCTGCCGTTATCTGTGACTGAGCAAGAACCATCTGTATGCAGAACAACATCAATTGAATCGCAATGGCCATTCATTGCTTCATCAACTGAGTTGTCTACCACCTCATAAACGAGGTGATGTAATCCAGCTTCACTCGTTGAACCTATGTACATTGAAGGACGTTTTCGTACAGCCTCTAATCCCTCCAAAACCTGAATTTGGTCTGCTTTATAGTCCTCTGAATTTTCCGGCATAATGATATTCGTAGTTACAACAGGAAAAGGGGTTTTAAATATAACTCACAAGAACTAAATATTTAGCCTCAGAAGGTTTTTCTACCAGGGCGCCAGCCTGCCGGACATTCCATCCCAGTTTGGAGAGCCTGTAGTGTCCGAACCGTTTCATCAATGCTCCTACCAATTTTAGCAGGATTAACTGCCAAGGACATTAGAATACCTTCGTCATTTATTACAAAGGTTCCTCTTAATGCTTGACCTAATTCTCTCTGAAGAACTCCGTAAGAACGTGCAATTCTTAATGATGGATCTGCCATTAGTGGGTAAGATAATTTGTCGATACCTCCTTTTGTACGTGGCTTTTCCATCCAGGCTTTATGAGAATTTTTAGAATCTGTCGAACAACCTACCAATACACAGTTTGCTTTTTCAAAATCCTTGATTCTTCTATTAAATGAGTGGATATCGGTAGGGCACAAACTTGAAAAGTCTCTTGGATAAAAGAAGAGGACAGTCCACTTTTTTTCTTCAATTATTTTATTTAGAGAAATGGTATCAAAAAAAATTTTTTTTTTCCTCGAGTCAAACCTAACTACATCTCCCTCGAAAAGCGGGGCGGGTTTACCTAATCTAGGAAATGAATTTGACAAAATACTACCTCGCATAATCAATTTGAGCAAAATGTATAAAGTTATGCCTAAAAGAAATAGAACTTTGACTCAAAATTGAAAATATACAAGAAAAATCAATCGAAAAATTCTTTTATTGAAGAAATTACTTCAAAAACATCTGAATCTGTAAGTGCTGGGTGAACTGGTAGACTTAACACTTCTTTAATCAAAATCTCGGCATTAGGGCAGATTGATTTGTATGCTTCCATAGAAGGATAGTTAAACAATAAACTGGGATAATAAATGCCAGTATTGATTTTTCTATCGAATAAAAATTCTTTCAGTTGGTCTCTTTTTTCAGTACGAATTGTATATTGGTGAAATACATGACCTCGTCTGTTTTTAGGAGTTACAACTAAGTCCGAAAGTTCGGAATTGTAAATTTCAGCTATTTCTCTGCGACGTGAATTGAACTTTGATAATTTCTTAAGCTGTTCACGACCTATCGCTGCAGAAATATCAGTCATCCTGTAATTATATCCGAATTCTGTGTGCTGATACTGAGCAGTCATACCATGAGCTCGAATAACTTTACATTTGTTAGCAAATTCTTCGTCGTTTGTTGTTATCATGCCGCCTTCAGAAGTTGTCATGTTTTTTGTTGGATAGAAACTGAACCAGCCTGCTTTTCCGAAGCTTCCTGCGTTACCGTTCCATGAATTTGCGCAATGTGCCTGTGCTGAATCTTCAATTAAGAGAATGTTGTGCTTTTCACAAATCTTCAGGAATGAAGGCATATCTGATAATTCTCCGTATAAATGAACTGGATGGATGGCTTTTGTTCTATTAGTAATAGCTGCCTCAACTTTTTTAGGATCTAGACAAAAACCATCATCTTCAACATCGACAAAGACTGGCTTTGCACCCGCCATAATAACTACTGAGGCTGTAGCAAAAAATGTAAACGGAGTTGTTATTACCTCATCTCCGGGACCCAAACCACTAGCCAGCATTACTAGGTGACCTGCTGTAGTTCCGTTACATGCAGCAACTGCGTATTTCACTCCACATGCCTCTGCAAATTCTTCTTCAAATTTAGCCACTTCTGGGCCTTGAGCAATTATACCTGAGCGTAATACTCGGTCAACGGCATCCCTTTCTTCCTTCCCTATCTGAGGACTGGCAATTTGAATCATGTGTTATTATCACGAGTAGGTATTAAAAGCAAGACCCAATAAACCATTAGATAACATGTTTGAAAATACAAATTGGAAAACCGTTGGTGCGGAGGTAATGGGAACTTTTTTCTTGGTTTTTTTTGGAGTCTCCTCATTAACTAATAATGTTGGAATTTCAGAAGAAGAGGGCGAAACACTTCACATTCTCATTGGGCTAATAACTCTAACGTTAACTCTATTTGTCCTAGTACATATATTGGGGCCCGTTTCTGGATGTCATCTTAATCCCGTAATTACAATTCCTACTTTTCTATCTGATAAAATGGATAGAGATACAATGATAGCTTATATCGGAGGGCAAATATTGGGTGCTTGCTTAGGATTTTATTTATTCGATTTAATCAACCCTGGAACAAATGATTCCATGCTGGACGGCGATCCTGCAGTGCTAATAGCTGCTTTAGTTGGGACTACATTTTTTGTAACTTCGTTGTTAACTTCGCAGGACCCAGCATCAATTGGTGCTACACTCTTCATCGTTTCAAGTACTGCATTTGGTGATGTTAATCCCGGTGTTTCTCTAGGAAATATGATTGCCAATGATGTTGATTTTATGCTCTTCGGAATTGTAGGATCCTTAATCGGATGTATTATTGGCTGGGGAATTAAAGAAAATATTATTGATCAATAATTACAGAAGCTGTGTTACTTCTTCTACAGAGCGAAGTTCTTGGAAATAAATTTGTTCGATAGAATCATACATTTCTTCATCGTCCTTGATTAACGACAAAACTTCTTCGTAGCCTTCAGCTGCTTTTTTTTCCGTCTTCAATGCTTCTTTGAGCATGGTTTTGTAATCTGTTGTATGAACTATTTCAGTACTGTCTCTATCGGTAACTGCTGTGCCCCCGAGTTTAACAATTGCTGCCCTTACCATTTCTGCATGAGTGTGTGATTCGGTAGCTTCTTCATCAAAGAAGGGTTTGAGGTGTAATCTGTGAATACCTTTGACGTATGCTGAATAATGCGCATATAGTGCAGCGGCACGTAATTCCCAACCAAGCCCGCCGTTTAATTTTTCTATTAGTTTAGTATTAGACATAAGTTATTAGTGATACTTGGCATAAAAAAAGTTATCTGACTCTTAACGGGGTTGAACTGGCAAAGTAGCTGTACGTGTCATAACTATTTTCTGTTTTACTGAGTCTTCGAGATTAGGTGATATATCGCTGGCAAGTTCCAGAAAATTATATTTAGAAATTGAAAGAACCGATGAATCTTTTTTTACTATGTCAGATAAATTAGTAGGTAATTCGCCAAATGACACCCATGCAATCGATTTAGTATCGTCCTGAATCCCTGCTAGTTTCAAAGCTTTAGATATTTGCCTTTGAAAGGTTAAATAAAGTAAAACTTCTGTAGATTTATCTTTGGAAAGATTATATCCACCGCTGTGCGAGGATAATGAAAGAGTAGCTGCTTGCTTTAGATGCTCTATTCCACAGACACTTCTTGAGTCAATCAACGCTAAATTCGGATTAACAAATGACAAAATTTGATCAGAATCATTTGTCACCAAGCGACCACAGCCTACTAATGTTTCCACAATGTCTAATCGACAGAGGAGATTATATAACAGGTAGCGTGGTCTGAAACACGGAGTGTTAGTATGAGCGCTGAGTTAGAGGAACAAATTGCACAGCTTGAAAATAGCCTAGGTCTAGAACAACAAAGACTAGAAAAGTTATGGGATGCTTACGAACAGCAAGAGAAAGATCTTAATGCGTCTCTAGATCGAATTAACTATTTAGAATCTGATATTGAAACCAGACAAACAATGATTTCCTCACTACAAGAATTACTGACTGAAAGAGATGCTAAACTTCGTGAGCTTGAAATTCAAAGACAAAGGCAAAGTAAAATTGCCGCTGAATATGAGCCTAAAATCAAAGAAATGCAAGGGATAATCGAAGATCAAACCGAAAAATATGAAAGATTGCTATCAATAACTCAAGAAATGGAAGATGAATTAGATTTAGCAAGACAATCCTTACACGCAAGAGACGGTTGGTTCAATGCTAACATTAGTAGCCTAGAATCGGTTTCCGAAATCATAAAAGAGTGGAGAAATATACAAAGTGGAAGGTTCCCTGAGGTTAAGGAATCAAGTGGGCCTGGGGGCGGAAAAAGCGAATTTGTTGCCTCGGTTGCTAAGATTAAAGGATTAGGTGCTGTAAAAGCTGAAAACTTGTATGACGCAGGATTCCATAGTGTAGAAGACTTGAAAAATGCCTCTACTGAGGACATTGCAGGCGTAGTTGGGTTTACCAACCTAAGTGCAAGCAAAGTTGTGAAAGGCGCAAAGGAACTTTAAATTTTTAGAAAATTTCGTACAACTTCCTGATTTCTAACCTCAGGATGAAATGATATTCCATAAATTTCTTTAAATTTATGCTTTACAGCTTGGATACTGTTCTCACTTTTTGCTAAGACCTTAAATGTGTCGCATTCATTAACTGAACAATTGTGAAGATTGTATCCCTGGAAATTGCCTTTAAACAACTTATTTGGAATTAGAGTTTTAATTTCGACAAAACCCACTTCAGTATTATCTACTAACCCACTTGCCCCAAATATTAAGCTTAAAATTTGCATTCCTGAGCAAATACCAAGAATCGGACCCTCAAAATTGCTCAACAATTCTTCAAAAAAAGGTAAATTATCAATATATGAAAAATCTTGCATTGAAGTACCACAAATTATTATCTTATCATATTTAGACATTAACCTTTTATCACAATCCTCAAAATGAACGAGATCGTGCTCATTTTTACTTAGTATCTCTGATATAGGAAAAACAAATTCCATATCACTAAGTGCATAGGTACAAGTTGACATTAGTAAAGTTTTCATTTAAGTGAAGCCTCAACAATTTCTAGTCTACCTGAATAATTTGAATAATGAATTTTAGACTGAATAATTTCTAATCTACTGTTGAACAAAGGGGCATTAACTACAAATGATTCTATTTCGCCTCCTTCACCTGCAGGGTTAATACGATGACTTTCTTTGAGCTTGATTAGATCATTAATGCACTCTAAATCGATTTCTCGTCCCAACCATTCATCATCAAAAGGTTCTGCTGCAACTCCTGTAATTATTGACTCAATATTGTTTTCTAATAGTTCCTCAAGAAGTGTCTTTTGTGACATCTGCCAAAGCGGATTGAAACACCATAAATTTAGGTCGTTACAAATCTTCTGAATCCTAGTTGACTGATATGTTGATGCTAATGCACCTGTAACAACTCCTTCGATAGAAAACTGATTTTTGCCTTTATCAATCAACTCAAATAAATCGTCTAACTCCTTGTCTTGTACACCTTTAGTATTTTGAATAATCTGTGGAATTTTCAAAGATTGACTTTGTAACTTTGTCCATTCTATTGCTGGTGTGTGAAACATCCAACTATTTGGATTCGATGAATTAATAGTTAACAAGCAAGACAATTCATGAGTTTCAGATGCAATATGCATTGCAAGATAAGAATCTTTACCTCCTGAGAAAAGTACTCCTAGCTTCATCGCCGTTTCCGCTTAGCTATCAAATACACTTCACTAGATTGTTTACGTGAAGCTTCTGGAGATAAAGTTCTAACAGACCCGAATTCGTCAATTACTGCTTTCCTATATTCCTGAAAATCTGCACCCTCAAACACTTTAACTACAAAAGCTGAAGCCATCCTTTCTGCTGCTATCTCCAAAGCTAAAGATGACAATTCAACTGAACGAGCTTGATCTACAGAATAATTACCTGATAAATTCGGACTCATATCTGAAATAACCACGTCCGCTTTAGGCATTAATTCGTGCAGTTTGTCTCGTATTTCCTTTTCACGTAAGTCTCCCTGCAGAAAAAGCGCCCCTTTCAATGGTAAAATGTGCTGTAAATCCACTCCAACTAACTTGCCCTCTTCTCCAATAAATTCTAATGCTACTTGAGACCATCCACCAGGAGCAGCTCCCAAATCTAAAACTTTATCTCCAGTCTTGAAAATTTTACTTCTTTTTTGAATGTCCTTCAGTTTGTACGTTGATCTTGCTCTGTAGCCCTCGCGACGAGCTTTCCTCTGGAAAGCATCACTACGGCCTTGACGACCCTGGCCAGGCATCTATTTTCCGCCAGCTTTTTTGTAAGCCCACTCTGCTGCTTGACATATATTTCTGTCTGCACCAGTAGTTGTTCGATTCTTAATAATTGGCAAATGTGGTTTCACTAGTGTAGGTTTGTTGAATCCAATATATCCTAAAGCTTTCACAACTTCTGTATGAATATACCAGTCGTCATTCTTCAAAGCTTTGGCTAATTTAGGTACTGCATGAAAAACTACCATCGCATCTTTACTTCCTATCCTTCCTAGTGCTTTGGCTGAAGCTTTGCGTAGTTCAGATGATTTACTTTCTACTCCTTTGATTAATCCTGGAACCGCACCCTTAACTGCTTGAGGATCTGCTAGACCTAACATTCCTACACAATCCGCAGCCCTTTCCTTTAATTTTTCACCAGAATTAAATGCCGAAACTACCTCTGGTGCCAGCGCTGCAGAAGGCTTAGGATACTTTTTAGCAAATTCAGTCAACAATACAATAGAATGATAGACCACTCTCCAATCTTCATCACGGAGTGCCTGTTTCAAAGCTGGAAGTGCAGCTCTAGGAATAGCGTTCATAATTTTTGACAACGACTCCTGAGTTTGGTATCGTACATCCTTGTCGTCGTCACTGAGCATCTCAAACAAATCTGCAATAGTGTCACTATTTTTTGCCTTAGATTTTAAAGAAAAATTAGTCCAAATCTCTACTACCCTAGAACGAACTGCTGGATATGGGCTATCTAGTGCTGACTGCATACCCTCAAAAATTTCCTTAGCTCTTTTAGGTCTTACTTTACGTAATTCCATCAAACCATCTATTAATGCCTCCTGAGGAGATTCTAGCTGATCAGGTAAAACTCTAAGAAATGAATCTATGATTGGGTCTAGCCATTTTTCTTCAGTTTGTGCTTGAATAACTAGAGCCTTGATTGCCGCAGCTCTTTGAATCTCAGATCCTGCTGACATTTCTGTGAGATTTCTTTCTATTTTTTTATCTAAAGAACTCCCACTTGCAGTGTCTGCCCACTGACCTACTGTGTCCTTCAAGTTCTGCAATCTATCTCTGAAACCCACAATAGTCTAATGGGGATGAGAGTAATAAACCTAGCCTCAATGAAGGACTATGCCTAAGTTGGCCGAGAAATTCATAAGTGACAATGGTGCAAACATTTACGATAAAGTAAAAATTACCAATAAAGAACAAACTTTAGAAGGCATTATCATGCCTAGAAACAATTTTTCCGGAGATCACATTATTGTTTTAAAATTAGACAATGGTTACAATATCGGAATTTCTGCCGAAGGCGCTGAACTAAATATTGTAGAAAAAGCAAGAGAAAAGTCAAAGAATAAATTAAAAAACGAAAAAAATAAGAATCTAAATGATATTACAATCCTTGGAACTGGGGGAACAATTGCTTCTTTTGTTGATTATAAAACTGGAGCAGTTAGCCCCGCCATAACTGCTGAACAATTAGTCAACTCTGTAAGCTCTCTAAAGAATATTGCTAACATTGAAGCTGAGCCATTACTATCGTTAGCCTCTGAAGATATGGAACCAAAACATTGGGAACAAATGGCAACCAAAGTAGAAGAAATACATTCTAAGAAAAATCATGGAATAATTATAGGCCATGGTACTGATACGATGTCATACTCTGCTGCAGCACTTTCTTTCCAATTACCAGAAATATCAAATCCAGTTATATTCACAGGTTCCCAAAGAAGCCCTGATAGACCTTCAAGTGATGCACATTTGAATTTAGAAGGGGCTGCAAAAGCTGCTATGAGTGACCTTGGCGAAATTTCAATTGCTATGCATGAAACTACTGATGATCTGAATGTAGCTATATGGAGAGGAAACCGAACTAGGAAAAATCACTCATCCAAGAGAGACGCTTTCACGTCATTAAACGATGAACCTATTGGAATTGTAAGCGAAAAAATAGAATGGAAAGGAAAGTATCGCCCTACATGTGAGAAAACTGTTATTAAATCAGGATTCGACGAAAAAATTGCCCTAGTATGGGCTCATCCAGGCTTTAATTCTGGAGATTGGGAAAACGTAACCTCTTCGAAAAAAGGCGTTGTAATTGCAGGTACAGGGTTAGGACACATAAACTCTAATCTGTTAGAATCGATAGGTAAAACAGCTAAAGACATGCCTGTAGCAATGTCTACACAATGCTTAGCAGGTACCACTAATCTTAATGTATATAGAAACGGAAGAAAATTAATTGAAAAAGGAGTTGTGGAAACTCATGATACTTTACCTGAGACTGCTCTTGTAAAAATGATGTGGTTAACTAAACATGAACCAAATAATATCGAAAAATTAATGGGTGAAAATCTAGTAGGTGAATTATCTAAATCAAGAAAATTAATTTGAGAAAAACTCTTTAGACTGCGGCTCAATTGTGTAAATATGATTCATTCACAATTTGAAAAATTAGCTGATTTGCTAATCAACCACTCTTGCTCACTTGGCAAAGGTGAAAAGGTATTGATTGAAGCTTTTGATATCCCACAAGAAATGGTAATTGCTACAATTAGAGCTGCACGTAAAGTGGGTGGAATACCATTTGTAACTTGGAAGAATAATCTAATACTAAAGGAACTGATTTTAGATACTACGCAGGAACATATGGGATTAATGGGAGATGTTGAAAAATTTAGAATGAAAGAAATGGACGCATATATCGGATTGAGAGGAAGTTTGAACATATCTGAAATGTCTGATGTTGAATCTGAAAAAATGGCCATTTATCAATCAGAACTTTTACAAAAAGTTCATTTCAAAGAGCGTGTTGCAAACACAAAGTGGGTTGTTCTCAGATGGCCAACTCCTTCAATGGCGCAACAAGCCAACATGTCTACTGAAGCCTTTGAAAAATTCTATTTTGATGTATGTTGCTTAGATTACAAGAATATGGATGAAGCAATGAAGCCATTGGAAAAATTGATGAATAATACCGATAAAGTTCACATTAAAGGACCTGGAACTGATCTAAGATTTTCGATTAAAGACATTCCAGCTATCAGATGTGCAGGGGAAAGAAATATTCCGGATGGAGAATGTTTTACTGCTCCAGTCAAAGATTCAGTAGAAGGACATATTCAATTTAATGCTGAAACATTGTATCATGGAACTGTATTTAACAACATAAAACTAGAATTTGAAAAAGGTAAAATTGTCAAAGCTACGGGAAGTGATGAAGAAAAACTAAATTCAATATTAGATACTGATGATGGAGGTCGATTTATTGGAGAATTTGCAATTGCATTTAATCCATACATTACTGAACCTATGAGAGATATTCTATTTGATGAAAAAATAGCCGGTAGTTTCCATTTCACTCCAGGAAATGCGTACGATATTGCAGACAACGGTAACAGATCAGATATACACTGGGATATGGTACTAATTCAACGTCCAGATTATGGAGGCGGAGAGATTTGGTTTGATGATGCCTTAATTCGAAAAGACGGAATGTTTGTTGTACCTGAACTAGAAGGATTAAACCCTAAAAATTTAATTTAATGGCTAATGAAAAAAAAATTAACGCAATCGCCGATGCTGAACAAGCCGGATTGTATTATTCAAGCAACACAGAGGAAGGGTTTACTCGAGAAATAAAAGGAGAAACTCATTCTTTCTTAGATTCGGAAGGAAAACCTGTGAAAGGGAAGAGGGATTTGAAAAGAATTGAGGAAATGAGGATACCTCCTGCATGGACTGAAGTTTGGATTTGTAAAGAAAAAAATGGCCACTTACAAGCAACAGGAATAGATGCGAAAAAAAGAACTCAATACATTTACCACCCAATTTGGACCCAATTGAGAAGCGAAGCAAAATTTGACAAAATGTCAACTTTTGGCAGAACGTTGCCGAAAATTAGGGAAAAGTACTTCGAAGATTTAGCATATGAAGGAAATAAAAAGCAACATGATTTGCCTTACGAAAGGGTAATGGCATTAATTGTTAGACTACTAGACACTACTTTCATCAGAATTGGAAACGAAACTTCAAGAGATGACAAAGAAAAAGCAACGTATGGTCTTTCTACAATGCAAGATGAGCATATAGATTTCGAACCAACTGAAATTACTGATGACCATGATAAATGGTATGATTCTCAGGTCGGAGGGAAATTTACTTTTGTTGGAAAAAGTAATAAAAAGCACGAAATCGAAATCAATGATGAAGAGATACCTGATTTACCTGCATTGGTAATGATGTGTAAAGATGCAAAGAAAGGTAAAAGTGATGATTTATTTTTGTTTTTTGATGAAGATGGAAATTCTCAGGACGTAAAAGCCTATCATGTGAATGAATATATTCAAGATATATCTGGAGAGAAGTTTACTGCTAAAGATTTTAGAACTTGGGGCGGAACTAAATTAGCTGCAGAAGAAATTAGTGAGTTTAGGAAAAAAGACGATAAAAAACAACGGAAAAAGAATATAACAAAAATGGTCAAAGGAGTAGCTAAAAGATTGGGAAATACGCCTGCCGTTTGTCGGGGTTCGTATATTCATCCGAGGTTCATCAACGATTACCTCAAGGGGTCCTTCTTCAGATTATGGAAAGACACATTGGGCGAACAAATGTATCCTTTAAGTGAAAGCGAAAGCCATGTTATTAGATATCTAGAAAATAGTTAAGTTTAAACACCCTCTAACAATGTTAGTTCATGGCCCTGAGTGATTTGAATACAAATGACAAAAAAGTTTACGAATAACTAAAATTGTATGATTTCGTTGAAAATCCTTGGTCTACAAATAAAGCAGCAAAGGCCTTGAAAATGAAAGAAGATGATATCTATGAATCACTTTCAAACCTAGCTGAATATATGAGAAATAATATTCACATAACTACAAAGATGGATCTATTCGAATAGGAGCTGATTAACCTTAGAGCGTAAAAAGTTGCCAATCTCCTTTTCCATCCAAATATCCAAGCCTTACGCCGCAGTCTATCCATCCATGTGCGTAATTAACTGCAGCAAAAGCATCGTCACCTCTTCCTTCACTTAAGAAGAATTTAGCATCTGAATGATATGCATTCACCATACCCAAGATATCTTTAGCTTTAGCGTGATTGTCGGTTCCTTCTTCAGCAATTATTGAAACTTTAGCAACTGCTCTAGCAGTTAAATCAAGATATTTGTTAATTCTTTCAAGAGATACTTGATAATCATTCATAGTATGGTATCGCCTCTGATTTATATTATTGCACCGAAACCTATTAAGCATTCAATGATATGAAGTATTGTGGAAAGAGTCAAATTATCTGCGTTTTTCGCAATTTTTTTATTAATCTCTATGATTTTCTACATTCCTAATTCTAGCGCAAGTGAGGAATTGACTGGGGGAATAGCACCCATTCACCTGAACATGAAAGAGGCTTCGGATTTAACTCCTGAGACGTGGGGTGATGTAACAAAGGAAGCAATGAAAGATAATCCTCCACGTTCTTGGTCTTCATATCCCCTTGATCAGGGAAGGAGTAGGGAATGGAAAAGTATTGGGACTTGGACTGCAACTAATGGAATAAATTTTGATATTGGATTAAGTGCACCTGTCAAATTCAACCTTTGGTGGAGAGAAACTAACCAAGGACAGGACGACTCCTATGATGCTCAAGTGCAGTACCGTTTCAGACTAAACATTGATGGTGTAGATGCAGCTTACTACTCAGACCAAGAATCAGGTACTCAGTACGAATGTGCCGAATCTGAACCTTGCCAATGGATTGGAGATACGAATGACCTTAATGTTAGCTCAGCAGCTAAAGGTGCCATTTTTGAAATTGAAATCGAATACTGGGCATTTTCAGACATAGAAATATACTATGATAACTCAACTTTAGACAGTGGAGTTATGCTTGGAACAACAGGAATAAAATTTGGAAATTCACAAATAAATGGTCAAGAAATTAATTTTAACTTTGTACAAGCATGGAATGCTGATGTGAAGGAGGCTATAGCTGGAAACTTTCTAACATTAAAGATAGCCGGAATAGACCTAATCAATAGTGAACAACGAAGTGGCTTTCCCAAGATCGAAGAGGGAGCTGCTTACAATTTTAACGGTAGTGACATTACGTCTACAAAAATTACATGGTATGTTGATGATGAGTATGCGAAATTAGAACAAACAGTTATTTCTTTTTCATTTGCAAGATTAGGCTCTGTTACACCTCAAATTCAAATTAATGTTGCTGATATATTAATTGAGGGAAGTGACAATACCGAAGATGAAGGCATACTAGGTTTGCCTGGTTTTGAATTCGTAATCGTAATCTCAGCTCTAGTTTTTACCAGTTTTATCAGAAGAAAAGTTTAATAAAGAAAACTCAGAGTGTTAAACTCCTATGAGACAAATATTAGTCTTCTCAGCATTAGCAATCGCTGCAATGTTCATTCTCACGAGTAACGTTAATGCAGAAACCGAATACGAAAATCCTGATTTACAATTAAAATTTAATTGGAAAGAAGAAGGCGACATGCTGTCTCCACAAACAAAATTACCCAGTGATCCTGAGGCTCAAAAAACTGTCCAGGCTCAATATACGAATACCGCTGGCTTATTCAAATCAGATAGGCAACCTGTCAACGTTGGAACATGGACAAGTGAAGCCGTAGAGTTTGATATATCATTGTCGATTAACTCATTTGATATTTGGTGGCAAAATCAAGAAAACGGAGACGACACCTGTGTTTGGACTATTTCTATAGAGGTTAATGGGGCTGAAGTAAGTAACGACGAAAGCGATTGCCAAGATGATGGTACAGAATTAACCAAGAGAACACACAATTTAGCGACTAACGTAGACTTAGTAGCTGGAGACACTATTGGAATTAACCTAGTGTATGAAGGTTGGGAAGATATCAAAATTTATTATGATAATGCAACTTATGATACTGGATTAAATATCGTTGGTAAACACAACTTCTTTTTCGCACCTACTTGGGTTGGATCTACCGTAACTATCGAATTTGCTGAAGCTTGGCCTGTTAATTGGGACACTAATCTTGATGCAGGGTACATTATG
>JAYYHK010000025.1:0-4832 GCA_036148495.1 Thermoplasmatota archaeon
ATCGCATGGAGGGTTAGAAGTTGTACCTGAAGGGATATTACGTGAATACATCGATCAAAAATTATTCAAAAAATTTGATTCATTGCAAGCTTTATTTGACCAATACACTGACGTTTCATCTCCTAGAGTAGTATTTCACCGGCTAAAAGAACCTAATTTAGACGAGTGGTGGGAATGGCGCGACTCGGACGCTATACTGCAAGGACGCTTTTTCTCTGGAAGACTAAGATATGTTCCTGCAAATAAAATTGGAATGTATCAAGCTTTATTCAAAAGAGAAGTAAAAGGAAAAGTTCAGAATCTAATTGTTGATATGCTAAGAAGAAGTCCACCAATGACGAAAAGTGAAATAGCGAAGGAGCTGGAGATGAAAACTGAGGTCATAGACGGTGCTCTTAGAAGTTTAGAAGAGGGTTTGATAATTCACAGATATAATCGTCACAGAAATCCGTGGACTACTCATAACAGATACAGAATACTGGCTGAATATGATCCTCCTGAAGATGCAGTCAAAAATTTGATGATTGATGTATTGAGAAGCTCCGGTCCTTTGACCTTTGCTGAATTACGAAGAGAATGTGGTCTACCACTTGATTCAGCCAGAAATATTGTTAACCAGTTGCAGGACGATAATATTATTTCCAGAATTATTGTAGTTGGAGCTACGAGGCTTTTTACTTATTGTCTAAGCGAAGAACTAGGTGAAATTAAAGAGACTAAAGAGAGAAATATTACGAGAGTAATATCATGGAGAGATCCTATGCTAACTCATATTAGAAGAGAAATGTACTCTAACTATGGTGAAGCATGGACAAATCCAATCATTAAAGGGGGTATGGTATCTGGATATGTTGAATCTTGGGCTATGTCTGGTTTACTAGATGTTAGAGAAATTGTATTAAATGAAAATGTTTCAATAAGAGATTTCTTACAAGGATTGGATGAATTCTCGCAATATCAAGAGAATTTTCACAGCAACATTATTAGAATAAAAGTATTCGAAGGAACCAAAGTACCTGATTTAGAACAAAACATCATTGAACAATTTTTAAAATGTGGATATCAACGAATTCGAGATTGGCTAATTAAAGGCCCCGTTCTAGACATATCATATCAAGACAGAGATATCTCTGGTTACTTACTTTGGAGACAAAGAATACATCCCGAAAGAAGATTCAGAAATGCGCATGAGGCTTTTAGAGAAATGGGCGGAATACGCTCTGAGTACGAATTATCACTAAGGGTTCAAGGTCGGTTTTTCCACCCTAAGGATTATGGAAATGAAATGGAATTAGTACAAGGAGTTATGATTCCTGGCTACTCCACATACTGCAACGTTAAAGATGCCATAGTGTACAGAGATGCAAGAAATGAACCTCCGAATCCAGATGATCGTAGATTACTTGCCCTTGCAATCGATTCAAAAGGATTACCGCGTGAAGAGCTTTACAGAAGAAGCGGGATGGATCCTGATTCATTTAAGCAATCTCTTGCAAGACTTTACCAATCATTACATCTGGTTAGAACTACAAGAGGAAATTACCGCACTCTTCCTGTTAATAGGCTTTATGAGGCTGAAAAAGCTAGGTTTGTTGTTGTGAAAAGACTAATTGAATCTTTTGGAATCGTATCTGCAGAAGGTTTAGGGATGCTTCTTAAGGGTGAAATTCCCATGGCTGAGCTGAGAAAAATTCTGTTTAAACTTGAAGAAGAGGATTTTTTAGTCAAAGGCTTTTTCAAAGAAGGAAGCGAAACCTTGTATTGGCTACTAAAAGATGACATTGACTCAGTGAAAGGCCACTTGTTTCAAGGGAGTTTTGTTCTAAATCAAGCTGATAGACTAGCTCATTATTTGAATGAAGATGTAAAACAAAAATTTGGACTAGGGGCTTGCAACGTCATATTTAATTCCACAAGAATGACCGGAGCGTTTAAAATGTCCAAAAGAGGAAAAGATGTAGTAATAACTGAATTTGTAGGAACAAATCATGAAAGACACGTAATTGAAGCATGGTGTAGACAATGGAGATTGTCTATAAGATGGGAACTAAAGTCTGACGAAAAAGTTGAAGTTTAATTAAATTCCTTGTAGATGAAGTTTGGAATATCTGTGTGTATTTTACTAAATTGCTCTTCATTTATAACTCCTTCCTGAAGCGATTTTAAAGATTTTCTAGGTACTGTTTTTGGACCTAAGACTGCCCCCGGCCTTTTTGGATCGTCTAGATAATCTGTTTCTAGCATATGTGAAACATTATTCTTAGAGGCAAAAGCGATATTTTCATTAGATGCCAAAAGAGATACTGTAATGCCATGGCTGTTTTCAATAGATCCTATTCCTCCGTAATGTTTAACTAATCTAGATTTCGGAAAATTAGCTTTATTCGAAATACTTGCCAAATCAGCCATTACTTCTGGAGTTCCTGTCTCTGTGTGTAAAATTACAGATGCATCAACCTCCTTGGCCCTTTTCAAAGATTCCTTTAGAATTTGATTGCACAGGTCCCATGTTTTTTGATCAACTTCAAAGTGAGGTCTTCCAAGTTCACCCAGACCTACAGTTACTTTTTCGTTGACTAAAGTAGTACAAAAATCGACTGCGTCAAGGTATATTTCTGAAGCTTCTTCTGGACTGTAATACTCTAACAGCTTAACCAATTGGACCGGATGGGGCGAGGAAATTACTGCGACTTTAGCCCCAGTTTCTCTTGCTTTATCTGAAAGTTTTAATGTAGTTTGAACTTGTTTTTTAAATTCTTCAATCTTGTTCCAAGGAGAATACGGTTTATGAACTAAAACTAAGCGAGTTCCACCAGCTTTCAAAAAAGATTTAACTGCTTCTTCTTTTTGTCCATTAGGGTCTAAATGAAAATGATTATCTGTTATGTCCACTACATTATATTTACAAACCTAATGTAATACTTTGCCTGAACGGCATAAAATTTATATGAACTGCCGGTTAGAAGATTTAGCACAATGAGCTACATAAGAAATTTAATTCTATTCGCAACTCTATGTTTTATTGGTGTTACGGCACCTAACGTATCTGCAGATGCTGAAGATTTCGACTTGGGTTTCGACGATCCCATAAGCGGTGAAGCAAGTGTAGATCCTGAGAACGTCATTGAAATGAAAGTTCAAATTGAAAATGTAGTTGATAACCCAATGTCATTTGAAATGAGAATATTAAACGATGACGAATTGCAAAGTTCAGGTATTGATGTCTGGTGGAGTCACAACGGAGATACTTCATTAACTTCTAAATCAGATACCATTCCTAAAGTCGATGTATCTGATAACTCTATAAAAAATGGAATAACTGTGTCAGTTGAAGCTACCGAAAATGCAGTATATGGTGATTATCTAATCGATATAAGATGTAAAGACAAAGATTCTGATGAACTAGAAGAGATTAGTTTGTCTCTTACTGTAAATGAGAAAGCTGCAGTTTCATTAGAGTTAACTAATGGTGGAGAATCGATAGGATCAGTTGATATAGACAACCAAACTACTTATGAAGTTCAAGTAAATAATGATGGAAATAAGTTAGACACTTTTACGTTAACTGCAAGTGGAAACGATTGGGATACAGAATTTGAAAATTCTCAAGTTACAATTGATGCTTTTTCTAGTCAAATCGTAATTTTAACAGTTACTACTGATAATGATGTAGATTTCGGAGATGATGATAGTGTTACTTTGGTAGCTACATCACAAAATGACGCCAGCATTGATGATTCATTGAGTCTTACTACACAAGTTAGGGTACATTATGGCTTAGAATTCTCAACAACAAGTAGTAGTATTAGCGGAGAGCCTGGTGCTACTGTTTCTTTCAACTTTAAACTAGTAAATAAATGGTCTGAGAGTGTAAATTATGAAGTAAGCAAAAAAGATTGGTATAGAGGTACTGAAGGCAATCGTCCAGATGGATGGAGCGAGTCATCTGGAACTGGAACGCTCGATGGGTTTCAAGAAACTAATTCTGCAAGATTCCAAGTAACTATCTCTTCGGGAGCTGATGCTGGTGAGGTTGTGACAATAATTGTTGAAGCTGTTGCAAGTGACGACCAAGGAAAAGGAGAATCAATCACCATGGAAGTGGAGGTTCGTGTTGAAGGAAATTACAATGTGCAGCTATTGATACCTGGAACAAATGAAATAAATGTAAATGCTGAACAGTTAGTTCCTATTTCGTCATATATTAAAGTTAAAAACTTGGCAAAAGTCAATGACTTGATAATAGTCTCCGCCGAATGGGAGCTTGGCGGAAACGACTGGTTATTAGAAACACCAGACCCAATTAGTTTAGCCTCTAATGCTGAAAAAGATCTTTTTATTAGTGTTAAAGCACCGAAAGCCGATACAGGCGGCCAAGCTACGTTAAAAATACGTGTTGAATCTGGCGGAGATAGCTCAAAATACGATGAAAAAAGTATTATTTTTAGGGTAAATACTGCCCAAGACTCTAGTGGACCTCAAACTGAAGAATTGGGAGAGGAAAGTGACTTTCCTGTTGACCCTATTTGGATTGTTTCCATTGTTTTAATCATAGGACTTGGAAGCTCTGCAGCATTCATGCTTAATCAAAGATCAAAAGGTGCCTTCGGAGGCTCTGGAGAGAGTACTGAAGACTATAGTGATGAATGGGCCGGGATGGAAGGTGCCGGGACACCTCCCCCTATGGCTCCACCCACTGCGGCACCTCCTCAAGCTCCACCTGCTGCGGTACCTCCTCAAACTCCACCTGCTGCGGCACCTCCTCAAGCTCCACCTGCTGCGGTACCTCCTCAAACTCCACCTGCTGCGGCACCTCCTCAAGCCCCACCTGC
>JAYYHK010000026.1:0-6820 GCA_036148495.1 Thermoplasmatota archaeon
CATCTCTTGTATGTAGGTAATACATTATTTTTCTCAGTAGACCCCTCTATAAACGGACTTCTCAAAGTCCTGCCAAAACTAAACTAACTACAGACATTAGCTTAATCAAAATGTTAAGACTTGGCCCAGCAGTGTCTTTGAACGGGTCTCCGACAGTATCTCCAACGACTGCAGCCTTATGAGAATCAGAACCTTTACCGCCGTGTGCCCCACCTTCTATGTGTTTCTTAGCGTTGTCCCATGCACCACCTGCATTAGACATGAAAATAGCCATTAGAACTCCGGAAACAGTAACTCCAGCGAGAACTCCTGCAAGCATTTGCATTCCATCATCATCAGACAGGATTCCAGTAGCAGGTAAAATTACAGCAAATATGACTGGTGTTGAAACTGCTAGTAAACCAGGAGCAACCATTTTCTTAATTGCTGCCTGAGTTGAAATGTCAACACATCTAGCGAAATCAGCGTCAGCTTTTCCATCAAGAAGTCCTTCAATTTCTCTGAATTGTCTTCTGACCTCTTCAATCATCTCAAAAGCAGCATCACCTACGGCTTGCATAGAGAATGCAGCAAAGACGAATGGAAGCATACCACCTATGAATAATCCAGCTAAGACTTTTGGATTTAGAATGTTTACTTCATCAATTCCAGCTTGGGTTGTGAAAGCTGCAAACAGAACTAAAGCTGTCAGCGCAGCAGATCCAATTGCAAATCCCTTACCTATTGCTGCAGTTGTGTTCCCAACTGCGTCAAGTTTATCAGTCCTTTCACGAACGACAGGCTCAAGTCCAGTCATTTCTGCAATCCCACCTGCATTATCTGCAATAGGTCCGTACGCATCTACAGCTAGCTGAATGCCGATTGTTGAGAGCATTCCAAGTGCAGCTATTCCAATTCCGTAGAGGTGTGCTACTTCATAAGATATCAACATTGCCAAAGCAATTGTAATAATTGGGAAAGCTGTTGAAACCATACCCATTCCCAATCCTGAAATTATGTTAGTTGCAGAACCAGTTTCAGATGCCTTTGAGATTTCATGAACTGGAGCATATTCGTCAGATGTGTAATATTCAGCTAGTAATCCAATGATAATTCCTGAGGCAACACCAGCTAGTGTAGCAAAGAATAAATCAAGAGTTACAAGCATATCAACTTTTTCAGTTCCATCGGAGTTTGTTCCAACGACCCACTTTAATCCATCTTCAGGTAGAACGTTATCAATGATAAAATACGAAGCAACTAACATCATTCCAGCAGCACCAAAGTGTCCTCTGTTCAGAGCACTTTGTGGATTTCCACCTTCTTGTGTTTTAACAAGGAAAGTACCAATTATAGATACAAAAATACCTGCAGCTGCAAGTGTTAATGGTAGTTGTACCAAATCCGGTTGATTCTGTGCGGCAGCTAAGACCATAGCGCCAATTATTACACCAACGAATGATTCGAATAAGTCTGCACCCATTCCAGCTACATCACCAACATTGTCTCCAACATTATCTGCAATTGTTGCAGGATTTCTCGGGTCATCTTCAGGAATTCCAGCCTCAACTTTACCAACTAGATCAGCTCCTACATCAGCAGCTTTAGTGTAAATTCCACCACCGACTCTAGCAAATAGAGCTATAGATGATGCACCTAATGAAAATCCAGCCATAACTGATAATCGGTCTTCAAGGTTTTCGAAGCTACCTTCTAGGCCAATGTAGAGCAATGAAAGTCCCATAACACCTAGACCTGCCACACACATACCCATGACAGCTCCACCTGAAAAGGCAACATTTAATGCATCATTTAGGCTTGTTCTAGCTGCGTTAGTAGTTCTACTGTTTGAAGCTGTGGCAGACCACATTCCAATGAAACCTGCTAGACCAGAACATATAGCGCCAAAAACAAATGCCAGAGCTATTATTCCTTGGTCTTTCGCATTATAACCTAAGAACAATAGGACAGCTACAACAAGTACGAAAACAGCCAACACTCTGTATTCTCTGTTAAGGAAAGCCATAGCTCCACTTCGGATGTGTCCTGCAATTTTTGCTATTTCATCAGTACCTTGGCTCTGACTTTCTACCCATCTCAATCTCCAAAATGCAAAACCGAGTGCTGAAAGCCATGCAACAATCCACAAAATCATTATGTTTTGGTCCATTATTTCTCCATGCTGTTAAACTTTACAGTCTAACATAAACTATTTTTCGATTTTAGTACACTATATAAGATTGTTGTGTGAACTATTCGGCTTTACCGTATACCACAAATCTGCCTATTAGTCCAAATCCTAAAAGTACGACAAGGACTGCGTAGATTCCAATATCCCACCAAACTCCAAATTTTAAACCCCAACCAACCCAGAAAAGCAGAGCTAGTGGAATAAGGAAAAAGTAGAATCCTTTAGTCATTTTTTCTTGATTTGGTATGTTTTCTAAGTTCAAATTTTCACCATTACCATGTCTTTTACTGAACGTACTGTTTCAAAGGGAATATTTAACATATTGTCTGAATCCACTTCAAAGCCATCTGGAATATCGCCTTCTGAAGAAATTACTAGTGTTTTTAGCTCACCAGATGTTGAATCCAAGATTACATTGGATATGAATCCTAATCTCTCACCAGAGACTGTTGTAACTTGCTTATCTTTCAGGTCAGATAGTCTAATTTCCATTTTACATATACAAATCGTCTTCACTGCGTTTTTGTTTACGCCTTGTTCGACTTCTTAATTTTTTACCTAATTCTGCGTAGTATTTTACAGTATCCTCAGTTACTGAAGGAGTTACTTCTTCAAGTGCAGTATCAAAATGTTTAGTTGTTACTTCTTTGGCTTCGTTATTTTCTCTTAAGGCAAGTATCGCAGCTTCTCTAACTACTCCTTCAATATCTGCACCAGTATATCCAACCATTTTCCTAGAAATCTTATCTAGATTTACTTTTTTCAAAGGCATATTTCTTGTATGTATGTCAAGAATTTTTCTTCTGGCTTCTTCATCGGGTTCATTTACAAGAAGCATTCTATCAAATCTACCTGGACGTAACAAAGCAGGATCTATAATTTCAGGTCTGTTTGTAGCACCTATAATTATAACTCCTTCTAAATTTTCAAGTCCATCCATGCTGGTTAGCAATTGATCTACTAATCTATCGCTTACTTTGTTTTCACTTCCACCAGTTCTTGCAGGGGCAAGTGCATCTAATTCATCTAAAAATATTATACACGGAGAAACTTGTTTTGCTTTTCTAAAAACTTCTCTTAACTTTTTCTCAGATTCACCAACCCATTTGGACATTACCTCTGGACCTTTTATAGCAATAAAATTTGCTGATGATTCAGTAGCCACTGCCTTAGCAATAAGTGTCTTACCAGTTCCTGGTGGCCCATACAAGACCATACCTCTTGGCGGTGTGATTCCCAATCTTTCAAACCCCTGTGGATTTGTCAACGGCCATTCTACAGTTTCTTTTAATTTCTGTTTGACCTCCTCAAGTCCTCCCACTTGATCCCATTTAATTTTTGGTATTTCTACCATTACTTCTCTTAAAGCTGACGGTTCGACATCTTTTAGAGCTTCTTTGAAATCACCCTGTTGAACTTCCATTTCTTGCAAAAGTTTGCTTGGGATCGGTTCATCCAAATCAATCTCGGGTAGATATCTTCTCAATGCACTCATTGCAGCCTCTCTAGCTAACGCAGCTAAATCAGCACCGACAAATCCGTGAGTGATTTCTGCAAAATGGTCTAGTTCTTTCCAGTGTCCTTCTTTATCTCTCTTAATTGGCATTCCACGAGTGTGAACTTGCAAGACTTCCCTTCGTCCTTCCCTGTCGGGAATTCCGATTTCAATTTCACGGTCGAATCTGCCAGGTCTTCTAAGTGCCTGGTCAATTGCATCAGGTCTGTTAGTAGCGGCAATAACAATCACTTGACCTCTTGCTTGTAATCCATCCATTAGCGTTAGAAGTTGCGCAACTACACGCCTTTCTACTTCTCCTTGGGTTTCATCTCGCTTTGAAGCGATTGAATCTATTTCATCGATGAATATGATTGAAGGTGAATTGGTTTCAGCTTCCTCAAATTTTTGTCTTAAGTGGGCTTCTGATTCTCCATAATACTTATTCATTATCTCAGGACCTTGAATAGATAAGAAATTTGCACCAGATTCGTTTGCTACAGCTTTTGCTAGCAACGTCTTTCCGGTTCCTGGGGGTCCGTAGAGTAGAACTCCTTTCGGAGGATCTATTCCTAATGCCTCAAACAATTCAGGATGTTTAAGTGGCAACTCTATCATTTCACGAACTTTTTTAATTTCTTCTTTCAATCCCCCAATATCTTCGTAAACTACTCCAGTTGTTGTTAACTCCTCTTCTTTAACAGGATCTTCGTGAACTTGAATTACAGTATCAGCCTGAATTTGTACAATGCCCTTCGGCTGTACTACGGTGACAGCAAATGGCAGTCTCCCTCCCATCAATGTTAAACCAGGTACAATAACAACATCTCCTTTAGTTAAGGGACGCCTGTTTAATCCTCTCAAAATAACTTCCTCAATACCAGGCCCAAATTGAACTCTACCAGATTGATCCATCATTGGAGCTAAAACTACTTTTTGAGCAGGTTTTACTTGAGCTTTTTTAACTTCAACTTTGTCACCAAGATTTACTTTGGCATTATTTCGAATTAATCCATCGACACGAATTATTCCTTTACCTTCGTCTTCAGTCCTTGCTCTCCAAACTATTGCAACTGTTGGGTCTCTTCTTCTCCCATGTATTTCTACAATATCCCCTATTGATAACCCTAGTTCGTTGCGTGTAACTGTATCAAGCCTTCCTCTCCCATATCCGACTTCATCTTGTAAAGCTTCAGCAACTTTTAGGGTTAATGATTCTTCTCCCATATTCGCAAGTTAATATTTGGGTTCAAAAAACTAATGCTGGTTATTTTTCTTGTTTTTGATACGATTTCCAACTATGAGCATAACAGATGCAATTGGCATCAATAGTGTGGAAAACTCTGGAATTGACGCTGCAGTAGTGAAGTCTCCGTTTGATGCAGCGGGCGACGGATTTCGTGTGTCAAACCATCCTATAGCGTATGCTCGATAACTGTCGTCGGTTGTAGCAACCTTGAAATAATCTTCACCGGTTGGAGTAAATGTGTCAGAATAAGGTACAGCCATTGCAACATGTTCTTGCCCGTCAGTAGTTTCAAATCTAAAATATGATGTAGAAGTATATTGTTGTGTGTAATCCCACTCAGATATTCCGCTGTCCCAAGCGTAAAGTCTAATTCTATTGTTGTAAGAAGATATCACGAAATCATAATCACCGTCATTTGCCCCATCTTCTAACAAAACTGAATATGTATATATGGAAGTGGCAGGGTCTGCCTCGAGGAAGAACATGAAATACATAAACTCTCCATCAGCATAATACATTAAGTTATCTGTTCGAGATCCACTATCTGAGTTAAATATATCGACCCCGTTAGTGGAAGCATCGTTGTTATCAGCACCTAATTCATCCCATGATGCACTATTCCATGCGGGTATGTTTGGTGTTCCTCTACTTCCATCTTCTCCATTCTCTTCAACAGGTAATGTGACTTTATTATAAATTTCAGCTTCTATTTTATCCACATCATTATTCCATGATTTTATGTAAATGTAATAATTTCCGGTAGCTCCGAATATTTCTATTTCGTCATCATCGTTTGCAGTTTCAACATCAACTTCACTTCCCCATTCCTGAGCTATTTCGACGTATGTTTTCATCGTACTAGATTCAATTAATCCATAATGCCCATCGATTTCAATAACTTTTTCTGCACCAATACCTCCGGCTCCAAAACCAGTTTGAGAATCGTAGTCAGTATCAATGTAGATAAATATTTGATCTCTGTTGGACAGTGTTACAGTATCGTACTTAATCTCATCAATTCCATCACCTAATGTTACGTCAAATCCGCCACTGGTACCTTTGTTCTTTGCAGATTCTGATGTAAATGACGTTCCGTCAAGGATATTACCTTCGGTGTTAATATAGTAGAATGTATCACCCACTTTATCTGTAAAGTTGGCGAATCTTAGAATATCTGCACTGTCGACAACATCGTTATCATTCGAATCTGCTTTGAATTGGTTTACATTATTCCAGTCTGCAAAATCACCATCAATGTCAATTCCATCCAGCTGTCCTTTCCTGTATGAGTTTACTATGTCTCTTCTATCGTTCACGCTGTCTTCGTAAAGATATTCATTTCTGGATAAATCCATGACGTTGGTTACGTCCATGTTTCCAGTGGAATCAGACGCAGTAATGAGATACTTCATTCCATCACCGGCATCAATACCTATGTCAAAATTTGCTATTTGTACTTCAATTGCTGTGGAGATTCCATTAGCGCCCGTAGAGTTTGCTTCAATATTTGTCAGGCTAAAAAAGCCATTCCAATCATCTTTGCCCCTTGAATCATCAAAACTGTACAACATTGCAGTTGATACGGTTCCGGTATCTTCACCATATATTTCAACTAAGTGATCAGCTCCAATTCCTGGGTAATAATATCCCGTATTTTGGTTGTTGTCACTGTCAATCAAAATTCTTACGGTTGTTCCATCAGCAGGTGTAAACATAGGCTCCTTAGTTTTAATCAAGAAAGAAGTGTAAACATTGTCAATAGTAATTCCAGTCTCAATAATATCAATGTTTCCGTTAATAGAGTCGTCAGTTCCGTCAAGTGTTGTTTCAGTTCCAGCCCAATCTTCGAAACTTCCGTCAACAGAGATTCCTCCTTTCGACTCACCATCTTCGAGCATGTAGTAGA
>JAYYHK010000027.1:0-3562 GCA_036148495.1 Thermoplasmatota archaeon
TTAATTGATAGTGCCGGCAAGCTGGCTACAGCTAGACAAGAACTTGAAAGTGAAAAAGCTGCATTCCAGACTCGCGTTACTGACTACGATGGAAGGGCTGAAGAAGTTAAGAAAAGAGTTCAGGAAGCTGAGGAGGCCCTTAAGTCTCGTGAGGGAATGGTAGAAGCCCTTCAAGGAGAAATTATTGAAAGGAAAGAATCTCTTGAGACATTAGGGGACG
Source organism: Thermoplasmatota archaeon (assembly GCA_036148495.1). Taxonomy (GTDB): domain Archaea; phylum Thermoplasmatota; class Poseidoniia; order MGIII; family CG-Epi1; genus CG-Epi1. The sequence goes on from JAYYHK010000027.1 coordinate 221, forward strand.
ATATTCAATCTATTACCTGAGAAATATCTAATTCAACCAAAGATCTTCAAGCCATAGCTGGTGGAAAGTCTTCTAAAAATATTGCCAAATTACAGACTGAATTAGATGAAATCAGGGAAAAATTATCTGGAAAGCAAAGTCAGTTTGCTGCTTTATCTGCGAAGACGGAAGCAACTAAATCTGATGTTGGAAGATTGAAAGGCGACTTAGACCTAAATGAGAAAGAACAAAAAGATTTGCAAAAGACACTCAAACAAGAGACTCAAAACTCTGCTAAACTAGACATAGAACTTAGGAAGCTACGAAAAGAAGAACAAACCAAATTCAAGCAATTGAAAGGATTGAGAGACTCTAGAGATAAATTACACGATATTTTAACCGAACTGAAAAGTCAACTTTCTACGAATCAAGAATTGAAGAGAAGTAGAAAACATGCTATGAATGATTTGAAAGTTGAAATAGCTACACGTGAACCTAGATTACTAGAAGCAAAAGACAAAATTCCTGAAGATACAAAAACACCAGAAACTATACTAAGTAGAGAAAGATTAGAAAACAATAAAGAAATTCTAGAGAGAAAACGTAATCGTCTAGGAAGTGTTAACATGCTATCTTTAGATCATTACAGGCTAGAATCTGAACGGTTTAGTGAAATAAAGAAGCATAGAAAACAATTAAGAGAAGAAGTTAGAAGATTAGAATCTTTAGAAACTAAAATTTCTGATAAAAAAGAAAACAAATTCATGGGTGTGTACAAACACATAGCTGATAGTTTCAAAACTTCATTTAAAGAAATCACTGGAGGAGGAGAAGCTAAACTTGTTCTTGAAAACAAAGATTCTCCATTCGAGGGTGGTGTTACAATCAAGGCCCGTATGCCAAAGAAAAAATTGTATCCTGTGGAAGCATTATCTGGTGGTGAGAAGTCATTAGTTTCTATGGCATTTATTTTCGCAATTCAAGGATACGATCCAAGTCCATTCTACTTACTAGATGAACCCGATCAAAACTTGGATGGAGTGAATACCGAACACATAGGAAGAGCAATCGCAATGCAATCTAGTTTTGCTCAGTTCTTAGTTGTAAGTTTACATCACGCAGCACTTCGTGAAGCTGAGAACGTTATTGGGGTTTTCATGGGAGATGATGGAGTCTCTAGATTACACCAAATACGTGATGTTGATACTTTTATCTCATCTTTGCCAACTGAAACGGAGGCTAAAGCATGAGCCAAGTTGTTAATCACTTATTATTTCACAAAGCAATGGTTGGTATTGATGTAGACCGTGTTGATCAATACATCGAAATAGCTAACGGAGCAAGTTCGGCTGCCGAAGTTTCTACGATTGAAGACCCCTTTACAAGGAGTGTTACGTTACTTTTCATGCTTGTTAAGGAACATGGTCTAGACCCATGGTCGTTAGACATGAAACATCTAATTATGGAATATCAAAAATATGCTCTTAAAGACGATGATTTGGATTTACCTTTAGCTGGGTCTGTACTTGGCTGGGCTTGGGATGTTCTCAAAATGAGAGCAAATGGAGCTATTGATGCTACTGAACCAATTCCGGAACCTCAACCTGATTGGGTTGATTTTGATTTTGGATGGGAGCCTACTTACGCTGAGCAATTAGAGGACAGTGTTGAGCCACCCATCGAGGAAAGTGTTTTGTTTAGAGGCGAAAGGCGTGTAACTTTGATGGAATTGGTTGGAGCTCTTGAAGATGCTCGCAATGTCGAAAACGAAAGAAAAGCAAGACTGGAAAGAAGAAGGCAACTGAAAGAAGCTCGGGAGTCTGTATTATCTGAAGTTGCCGATAGGTTGAGCGACAAGTTACATCTTGATGATCCTACTCAGTACAAAGAAAAAGTATGGCAAAAAATTAATGAATTTAATGGAAAACCTATTCCTATTGGAGACTTACTTGATAGACCTGAAAAAGCAAGCGTTGTTCGTACATTTGTCGGCTCTTTATTCCTAGCAAGAGAAGGAAGAATTGATATCATACAGAAAAATCTTGATAATCATAATATTTATGTTAAAAATTTGGAGAATGCAGGATGAAAGAATTAATTGCCGTAGAAGCTGCACTATTTTCCGCTGGAAGACCTCTAGATCCTACTGAAACTGCTGAGGCAACAGGATTATCGAAGAATAAAGCGCTGGGTGCCTTGGATGCTTTAGTTGAAATTTATAAATCAAGGGAAGGGGCTTTGGAAGTAATAAAATTGGGAACTAAATATGCTTTACAATTAAAATCAGAGGCAATTGAGTTCGGTAGAAGACTCGCACCGCAGGAAATCCCATCTTACTTACTAAGAACATTAGCCTTAATAGCCCATGAGCAGCCGATGATGCAAAAAGAATTGAAGTATAAATTGGGGGATAAAGTCTATGAGCATGTTAGTGAATTAGAGGAATTAGGGATGATACAAAGAGAACGAAAAGGAAGATCCTTTGAACTTACTGTTACTTCTGCATTTTTAGAATACTTTGGAATAGAGGCTGAAAATCAATCTGAAATGAAAGCTTACTTAGAAAAGGCACTGACAAGTTCATGAATAGTCCTGGTTTAATCGAGTTATTTGTTATTGTATTCCTCTTTTGGATTTTTCTTGGTCCAACTAAAGTTATGGAAGGGGCACGCTTATTGGGAAAAGCTTACAGAGAATTTAGAGGATATGGGACTGGAATTGTGTCTGACAATCCGGAGATTGATGAGAAAGAAAGAGTTAGAGCCTCGGCTGAAAGATTAGGGATTGATACTGCCGGAATGAATACTTCTGAAATTAAAACTGCTATGCTAGATAAATTGTCCAATGAATAAACTAGAATAACCTATATACTAGGTAAAAAGTTTGATATAGTTAGTTACAGGAATGAGAGGGTATGAAGTCAGTAAAAGTTTTAGCTCTGGCAATGCTTTTTTTGTTAACCAGCATGATTCCTCTGGTAAATGTTGAAGCTGCAAAGGAAGAACGCCGAGAAACTGATATTGGCTATATCAGTGAAAAGTGGAGAGCTGGACTAGGTACTGGACTAGGTTCCTTAAATTCAATAAAAAGTGCTGACATTGATAACGACGGAGAGGATGAATTAGTCTTTGGTAATGCTCAAGGATTTATCCACATTCTGGACTGGGATTCAGACAGTAATGGATGGTCTGACAAACTTCAATCCGTAGATATGGGTGGTTCTGTTAAAGGAATGGAAATTGCTAACATAGATGATGACGATGCTTTGGAAATTGCTGTAGGATATAATTGGGTTTCAGATATTGGTAAAGTAAAGATTATTGATGGATTTAATTTAACTGCAGAAGCAAATTGGACATCTGG
>JAYYHK010000028.1:0-6815 GCA_036148495.1 Thermoplasmatota archaeon
GTTGAAGTAGTTTTAGGCTATATATAGTATATATGCTATATATTATATATAGAATTGGGAGGGAAATTATAATAATATTGTGGTGAATAAAGAATATCTTATCTAAACTAATCCTAATGAGACACGCTAAAAGCTCATGGAAATATCCTGACTTGTCTGATCACGAAAGGCCTTTGAAAAAAAGAGGTAGAAAAGCATCTGTAAAAATTGCTAAAGAACTTATAAAATTAGAATGGATTCCTAACAAATTATTTTCCAGTGATTCTGCTAGAACCAAAGAAACTTGGAAAAGAATGAATGAATACATGAAAGACGTTGATGTAAAATACTCTCGGAAATTTTACCATAGTAAACCAAAGAAGATTATGAAAAATATTCCAGATGAATTAAACTACGAAACAATTATGATTCTAGGACATAATCCTGGCTGTGCCGATTTTCTTGAACATTTGTGTGGAGAATGGCATCGAATGCCTACTGCTGCAACTGCATTACTTACAATAAAAGACAATTCTATATCATGGAAAGAGCCTGGAAATTGGAATTTAGAAGAATTACTGCTACCACGAGAATTGTAATTTAACTAAAAGCCGAATAAAACTTTTGAGAATCCTATAGCAAAAAGTGGAATCTGTAAGCCAAAATTAGCTAAGACTGGTTTATCTTGAGTGATGTAACCTGCAGTAGACCAAAATACAACTCCGGCTCCGTGTAGAAAAATATTTAGAGGGTAAATATTCAAATTTGTCATTAATATTCCGCTTAAAATAAACGCAGTACCTAGCCATTTCAATCCTTCGATTCTTTCCATAAAATCACCTTCTAGCAACTAAGAAAAGAGAGACTTAATAAAAATGTAATTAATTAATTAAAAATACGCGATTTAACTAATCAAAACAAATCTTAGAACCTTTGAGGATGCTAAATAATACTTGTTTTAACGAACTAGAATACACACTTTTTACAAAATAACTACATATACCCTTCCCTAAAATACGCAAAAGCGCACTATAACTATGTTAAAGGACGAATCGCAAAATAATAGCTTTCTAAAAGTTAGAGCATTTGCAGCTAAAGAAACAATGCATTACGAGATTGCACTCTGGATGTGTTTTGTAGCTTTCATTTTATTAGGTGCTTATGTTAAAGTTACAATGGCTTTAGAATTGCATTGGGTTTTTGTGATATATAGTGTTTCACTAGCTACCTTAATCGTCGGAAGATACGTGTTTTTCATGTTATATTCTCCAGCCTTGATAAAAAAAGGAAAATATAATCCTGAAGTGAATGCAATTATAACTTCCTGGAATGAATCTAAAAAAGTTTATTTGACTGTAAAATCATTAGTAAAGGGCGATTACCCAAAGGATAAACTAAAGATAACAGTGGTAGACGATGGCAGTACAGATGATACCAGCTACTGGCTTTCCAAAGCAAGTAAAGAATTTGGATGCAAAGTAATTACTTTAGAAGATAACAGAGGTAAAAGAAATGCAATACATACTGCCGTGAAAGAATGTAATAGTGAAATTACGATATTAATTGACTCTGATGTTGAAGTCGCTAAAGATGGAATCTCTGAAATTCTGAGAGGATTCAGTAATGACAAAATAGCAATTGTTTGCGGAAATACAGGAGTAGGGAATGCAGATACTAACTTACTAACCAGAATGCAAGAATTTTATTATTATTTAAGTTATGGATTATTCAGATCTGCTGAATCATATTTTAGAACTGTAGTTTGCTGTACTGGATCTTTTTCGGCATATCGTTCTGAAGTATTGAAGAGTGTTGCTGATGAAGAATGGGCAAACCAAAAATTCCTTGGCAAAGTAAGAACATATGGCGATGATCGCAGTCTGACTCGACTAGTTTTAGCCAAAGGATATGACACCGTTTATCAGCCATTTGCAAACGCATTAACTATAGTTCCAGACTCAATGAGCGGCTTTATCAACCAACAAAGTAGATGGAGAAAAGGATACTTGTTTGAAGCAATTATGGCATCCTCTCACATGTGGAGGAGGCCAATTGGTGCAGCTGTACTATTTTATCTAAGTTTACTAATGCTAGTAATGGGTCCTTTAGTTATGATTTACTTCTTAGTATTGTCTACCCTTTTAGTTGGAACAATGCCAACGGGATATGTGACGGCGATTCTCCTCATATCAGTATTGCACCAAGTTTTCTTCGCAATATTCAGAGAAGCAAATGTAATTAAAATTGGAGCATTTGCAGTTCTTCCGGCCGTGCCTTTCTGGGTCTTTACCACTATAATTCTAATACCTTTAGCTATCCTCACAATTAGACAAAATAGTTGGAAAAGAAGTAATAAGAAATCTATGGCGTAGCCTAAACCATGATAAAATCCGTGGATAAATCCGATATTCCCGAGATAAGTAATAGACATCCAAAACACCACTTTTTATCTGGACCTTATTTAATCTGGAAAAATCTAACTGATTATTTTCCTGTACTTTCCAATTTTATTCAAAGAGATATTCAACTAAAATATCGTAATTCATTATTTGGATTCTTTTGGAGCTTACTTGAGCCACTTATACTTTCAGGAGTTTACTTTATTCTGTTTATAGTAATTGCAGGGAGAACTGAACCTGAGTATCCGCTCTGGGTAATCATTGGAGTTATTACATGGACATTCTTTTCAAAAATTTTAAACGGTTCCATAGTTGCTTTGACCAGAAACGGAGAATTGATTAAACAAGTTTATTTCCCTAGAGAAATTTTCGCATTATCTATTACAATCTCAAATCTGATTATTACTTTGTTCAGCTTTTTAGTCGCTATACCTTTTATGATTTATTTGGATATTATGCCCACTACGCAACTTATTATGGTTCCTCTGGGACTAATTTTAGTTTCCTCATTGGGGCTAGGTTTAGGGCTAATGTTTTCTGGATTAAATACACTAAATCGAGACATTGAACACTTATTCCGAATCATAACTAGGGCTGGACTATTTTTGTCTCCGGTAATGTGGACGGTAAAAATGTTACCTGAATCAAGACAAAGTATGATTGAATATTTGATGTTAAATCCAATGGTCGTCCCAATTTCGATGATCCGCAGCGGCTTTGATGGAACCGAGTTGGGAATTGACTCTTTCTATATCGCTTATTCTGTTATTTTTTGTTTAACCAGTTTAGTATTGGGATCTATGATTTTTAAACGTTATGAGTCTATGGTGGTGAAATATTTATGAGTAAAATAAATGTGGAAGTAGATAATATCACTATTCAATTTCCAAAGACAAAACCTTTCTTCGGGACTATTGAAAATTCTATTTCCAGTTTCTTAAAAATGGAAGCTACTGAAACTGATGATTTCATTGCTCTAGATAGCGTTTCACTGCAACTTTTTGAAGGTGAAATAGTTGGTATAATTGGTAGAAATGGGTCTGGAAAAAGTACTCTTTTAAGAACTATCTCAGGAATATATAGTCCTGATAAAGGAACTGTGCGCACCAAAGGTCAAATTTCACTCTTAGCTCGCTTAGGAATAGGATTTAACGTACATTTGACTGGACGCGAAAATATCTATCTATATGGAAGTATACTAGGACATTCCAAGAAAACTATGGATGGTTTAATTGATGAAATTATAAGTTTTTCTGGGTTAGAACTGTCAATTGACAAACCTTTGAGAACTTATTCGTCAGGAATGAAAACAAGGCTTAGCTTTTCTGTTGCATCTGCAGTAAAATCCGAAATTTTACTTATTGATGAAGTACTTAGTGTTGGCGACTATGATTTTAAAGAAAAATCAAAGATAAGAATGCAAGAAATGGTAGATGAGGCTGCTACAGTTGTAATTGTTTCTCACAGTCTACCAATATTAGAACAAATGTGTAGCAGGCTTATATTAATTGAAGATGGAAAGATAAAAGCTATTGGAGAACCAAAAGAAATAATTGATATATACAAAAATACTCCTAAACTTAAGAGTAAGAAAAATAAACTTGATAGTATTATAACCAAGGAAAGACCAAAAATAACGTTACGAAAAAATATAATGAAGAAATTTACTCTTTTTTCACTACTATTACTTCGTATATTCGGGTTAAGTGAGTGGGCTGCTTCTTCGGTACCTACCAAAAAAATAGATGACAATGAAAAAGAAAAAATTTTTTCTAAAAATTGGGGAACAAAACTTGAAAGTGTAAAAAATACAGAATATTTTATTAATTCTCAAACTAAGGAAGTTGCAGAAATTAACCTAAATAGGGAAAGTAAAAAACTTAACTTAGTAATCTTAACTTGTGTTTGGAAAAGGCCAAAGTTAACTAAGATAATACTATCATATTATTCAAAGTTAAAAAAAGAAATCAAAAGCACTGTTAACCTAGAACTCGTGGCTGTTGGTTCCGAGGGAAACAAATCTAAAGAGATTTGTGAAGGTGCTGGCTTTCATTATTTTGAACACGAAAATCAACCAATGAGCAATAAATGGCAGTACGGTCTCAAAATGACAAAAAAATATGATCCTGATGCTGTAATCATAATGGGGTCTGATGACATCATAACAAAAGAGATTATAAACTTCTACGTCGAAAAAATTAATTCTGGACACTTACTGGTAGGAATGAAAGATTTTTATATTTATGAAAGTTATCTCAAGAAATTAGCCCATTGGAGAGGATATGGTAAATTGAATGATGCGCACAGGATGGATGAGACTATAGGATTAGGGCGTTGCTTAGCAAGACCATTGTTGGATAAGATAGAATTTGATGTGTGGGGTGGATTAGAATTAAGACGTAACTTAGATGGGGCAATGACTAATCGCTTAAAAGAAGTTGGAATTTTTCCAGTTTCTGAGAAAAATTGTCCAGTTGTTGGTTATGACGGAAAAATATTACGAGTTGGACATGTTGGCTACAAGCTAAACGAAATGAATGGTTTTGCCATAGATATTAAATCTAAAACAAATGTAACGAGTTTTGACAGATACTTAAATCGTGATCCAGAATCTGTTACATTTAAGGAAGGTGGAATTTTAGAAGAATATATCTATAAAGATACAATTGAAAAGATTATGACCTTGGACGGTCAAGAATAATGAAACAACTGAAGCTTTTGGTGAAAACAGAAATCCAAATATTAAAATCATTGGTAAAAGAGGGATTATCTCCTTCTGGACTAAGAAATTACCTGATGGAAATGTCGAATAAAAACTTATAATTCTTCTAAGAATTTTTCAACACGTCGCTTTATATCATCACGGGCACTTTGAAACTCTTCAGCTGTTTTTGGATCTTTAATAGGCCAATGAAACTTTATACAATTTTCAGGCCAAGGCATTGAAACACATGTTTCGTTAGCTGAGCCACATAGAGTTATAGCATAATCTGCTTCTTTCCATTCAAGATCTGTAATATTTTTTGATATTTGATTAGATATGTCAATTCCTATTTTTTCCATAGCAATTGTTGCTTTTGGATTCAAACCTTCAGGCTTAGTACCTGCGCTTAGAACGTTTATGCTGGAATTCATATTTTTAAGCAAACCTTCGGCCATTTGCGACCTGGCTGCATTACCTGTACAGATGAATAATACAGTTACCATAATTATGGATTGTAATCGTCTATAAAATACTAAATTCAATATTATATTTATTTTACGTTCCACCTTTATTTAATAGTAAAAAAAAGGTGGTTCAGTTATCTCAATATAAGCCTAGTACGGCCATAGAAAAACTTTAAAAGGTGGAACCAATGAGAAAAAACTCATGGTGTACTTAACACGTAAGACTACACGAGGTCAGCATTACTTCTATCTCGTTAAATCTTTCAAGTATGATGGTCGCGTCGAAAAGGTACAGAGATACCTTGGTTCCGAAGAGCCTGATGAGTTTGAGCTAGAACGACTAAAGCAAATGCACACCAATGAACTTGAGCTGGCAGCCATTGAAAGAATGGCACACATGTCATCTGAGACATATCGAACTCCATACTTGGACAAGGAATCGTTACTTGGCCTAGAGAGAATGAAATTTCTCAACAGAGCAATTCATAGACTTCAAACAACTGATGAAAAGGTAAGAGAACATGCCAAAAATCGTGTTTCCAATATTTATGGAAACATGGCTTTATCATCAAATCCTTTAACTTTTGAAAACATTGAATCTATTTTTGACCAAGACAGAGCGCCATCAGGCCTACCATTGTCAAAAGTACTTGAAGTTCTATCTCTAAGGAGGCTTCATGGAGAAATTAGCGATAGAGTAAGTCGATTAGGAAAAAGAAGCATACTAAGATTACATCAAGATTTATTTGAAGGGACTGGTAAAGGGGGAATAATTAGGGAAAGCTCAGCTAGTTTACCTGGTTCTGCATTTATGCCACCTCCTGCCATCCTTGTAGAGGATGAACTTGAAGGATTATTACAATGGTGGCACGATCCCTCACCGCTACATCCGTTCGAGAGAGCCGTCTTATTCCACCACAGATTCCAACAAGTGAGACCATTCGAATCTGGAAATGGATTAATTGGAAGACTAATATTAGATGGAATGTTGACTAGGGCTGGATTATCTACCACTAAATGGAGTAAAGATGATAGAAACGCTTACCTCTCTGGATTAGTTGCTGGAGATAGAGGTGATCGTACAAACTTAATTTCAAATTTCTGGAAAGCGTACAAAAACCAACACCAACCTTCTGTTGATGGAGGTCGCGAATCGATGCGACTTGAACCACGGCAATCCCAACTGGAGGCCTTCTGAGTGAGGCTTCTCGAACTTAAGTTCGAGAATTTTAAATCTTTCAAAGGCCACGTTACCGTCCCTCTCGGACC
>JAYYHK010000029.1:0-2877 GCA_036148495.1 Thermoplasmatota archaeon
ACATCGCTTACATACCTAACTAATTTGTTTTCCTTGGGAAATATTGAATCAAATCTTTTAAGTTCTGATTCTGGTTTCAAGCCGACCAAGTCTCTAAACATACCCAATGGACTTAAAGTTCCAGACATCAAAACTGCCCCTGCAGTTTCATCTAAAAAATCAGTCATAACTCTAGGATCCAAACACACTTTTTCCAATCTCAGTGGCCTTTTACCAACTAATCTGATAGTATGACTTTCTATGGAGTCAAGCCATCTGCATAGAAAATCTCCTACTGAGCCTAAATATGAGCGCGGACGTTTTCCCTTTTCTAGCAAAGATTGCCTAATTAATTGGCCCATTTTTGATAAATCAGATGCTTGCTGTTTTAACTTGTATAAAGTCATCCTTCCGAGGGACATCATTTCAGTCTCAAAGGTTGGTACTTCTGAATCTAACGATACTATATGTGAGGGGAGTAAACCTTCTTCATCATTTTCTGAAATGTGAAATTCGCCAAGTGATTTAAGAGCTGACCCAACTAAATCTAAGAAGAATGTTGGAGGTGTACCGTCTCCCATTAACAAACCAAATTTTTCAGATTCATGAGATGCCCTTTCAAGTGATTCAATGCTTAATGACTCTGATGCGGCTTCCCTTGACCAATCTGGTAAATTATGAGCCTCATCAACAATTGTGATTACTTTGTCTATTGAGGTATTCATCCATCCGAGAAGATACTTTCTAATGAAACTTTCAAAGAAATAAACATAAGGCACAATTACTACTTGAGCTTCCTTAAGCAATAACTTATTCAATTCATAGGGACATATGCCTTCTTTTTCTGCATTAACTGTAAATTCTTCTGCACTGTATACCTTAGAAGACCAAGTCTCAACCAAGTTTTTTGTTGGTCGCAAGAGCTTTCTGTAGTATGGACAACCAGCTTCGCCCATCTTTGACTGCAACTTCAAAGACTTACATATCTTAGATTTTTCAGACCAATTTGACTTAGCCAATTCGTTATCGTTTTTTTGTTGAGGGCACATTGATTCCCTACCTTGTATGGCTACCGCTGAAATCTTAGTACCTGCCTTTGCAAATGCTTTCAACTCTCGAATTACCTGCTCTTGCTGAGAGTTAGTTCTAACGCAGTAAATTATTTTGTAATTTTTTTTAGTTACAAACGGTAATGCAGACGCGAGTGAAGTAAATGTTTTACCACTCCCTGTTGGAGCTTCGACGACTACATGATTTTTAGCAGTTAAACCTTTGACTATAATGTCAATAATTTTTTGCTGGTTACTTCTTAACTTGTAAGGTAATTTCAACTTATCTTGACCAGATGTCTTCAGGAACTTCATCATAAACTGATGGTTCTAAATCATCATCTGCAAACTTAGGACCTGCATCCCTGCGTTTTTGAATTACAGCCACCTTCAAAAGCCAATAATGTATTCTCCATTCACGACCATCATAAAGAGTCGTGTGCGCGCTTTCAGTTTCCATTAAACCTGCATCTTCTAGCATGTAAAAAGTGTCTCTATCTTCTGGATGAAGAACATTATCAATAATTCGATCACTAAAGCCGAAAAAATTCAAAATATGCTCTGCAAGGTAATTTGACTCATCCTCACCCATGTGCGAGTATTCTGGACTATAATTTATCGCCGCTGCCAATGTTTCTGTAGTTAAAACTTCCAAAATAATTCCCCGATATTACGCTTAATAATGGGTCATATATTAACCTGTTGCAGGCCCAACAATAATTTATAGATACTAAGAAAATAGTGAAGGTGGAAGAGAAACAGGACTTGTGGGAACTCATTCGCCAAAAACTAGAAAAAAACAATGAACCAGAAACTACTAGCGTACCTGATGAAGAATCTGTTAAATTAGCCGAAGAAGAAATAATTCGTAAAGAAAATAAGGAATCTAGACCACAAAATCAAATTAATAAATTAAATTCTAGTAACAAAAATCTGTTAATTGGAAAATTAAACTTGCTTAATCAGGGCGTTTTTGCCGGTTTCATTTACATTTTGTCAATAATGATTGTTTTAGGAATATTAATGATTCCAGGTTCAATTACTGCAGCAATTGGAGGATACTTTGGAGGAAAGAAATCAGGGGACCCCGCAAGAGCTCTAATTGCGGCAATGCTTCCGTTCTTAGTCATAGCTTCAGTCTCTATGATGGGAGCTATGGGTGCGCTACCTCCTGGCTCAGGACCAAACGATTTATCTGAAAGTATCGGAGAAAAAATAGGTTACAGTCCTGATGATAAGTTACTTGGACCAATTTCAAAAATGCCTGATAGTAACTCGTCTGTGTTTCTTTCGCTTGTTGCTTTTGGATTCATAGGCGGACTGGTGGAATTAGAAAGAAAAAATAAACAACTTTTAGATTAAATTCCTGCAACATCACTAGCCATTTCCCAATAATATGTCTGTGCTAATACTAAAAATAATATGGCAATTATGACTAATGGGACTCCATTTCTCAAAAAATCATTAGATGTTGGAATACCTGATGCTTGTACAATTAAATTAGGCGGAGTACCAAAAGAAGTCATAAAGGCAAAAGCTGTACTTATTGCTGTGATAATGGCAATAAAGGCTAGATTAAAGTCGGCTGCTGCACCAACTGCTAACGTTATAGGAACTAGAATAGCTGCCGCTGCACCGTCGCTCATCACATTAGTCAGTAATACTGTTACAACAATTATTATGAGAATTATGGACAAATCACCACCAAACTCTGAACCATAGTCTGCCATCTGATACAGACCTCCTGCAAGCCAATCGGCTGCGCCATGATTTACCATTGCCTTACCCATGGTCAACGCTGCACCGTAGATGAACATTACGCCCCAGCGTAAGCGCTGACGACTGTCTT
>JAYYHK010000030.1:0-7966 GCA_036148495.1 Thermoplasmatota archaeon
GTCTGATGAATTAAATGGATTTAAATCATTCAAGAACTCCCACCCATCTGGCATTCCATCGTCGTCTGAGTCTGGATTTGAGGGGTCTGTAACGTAGGTATCATTTCCTAAAAAACATTCTTCACCATCCTCGATTAAATCACCATCTGTATCTTTCAAGAGAGGATTTGATCCAAAAATTGAATCTGGACTTATTACTTCGCTATCAAAATCATCCAAATTCGAATTGTTAAACTCGTATAAATTGATTAAGCCATCATCATCTGGATCGGATAGAGCATCGCTGGAATTTTTAGGTTGAAATCCCCAATAAACTTCCCATCCATCAGACATTCCATCACCGTCTGTATCTCCGTTGGTAGGATCTGTACCGTTGAGATATTCAAACAAATTAGTGAATTCTTCCCCAGTAATATTTCCGTCCCAATTAAAATCAAATCCATCTGAATCTAAATCCTGCAATGCATCAGACGGATCAAGAGGATTAAGACCATACTTAACCTCCCAACCATCTGGCATGCCATCTCCATCTGTATCATTGTTTCTTGGGTCTGTACCATTTAAGTATTCTTCATAGTTAGTATACAATTCTGAGAATTCTATAGTACCATTTCTATCAAAATCCCAGCCATCATTATCTAAGTCATCGTCTGCGTCTGATGAATTAAATGGATTTAAATCATTCAAGAACTCCCACCCATCTGGCATTCCATCGTCGTCTGAGTCTGGATTTGAGGGGTCTGTAACGTAGGTGTCATTTCCTGAAAAACATTCTTCACCATCCTCAATTAAATCGCCATCTGTATCTTTCAAAAGAGGATTTGAACCAAAAATTGAGTCTGGACTAATTACTTCGTTTTCAAAATTATCTAAGTTTGAATTGTTAAACTCGTACAGATTGATTAACCCATCATCATCTGGATCGGATAGTGCATCACTGGAATTTTTAGGTTGAAATCCCCAAAAAACTTCCCATCCGTCAGACATGCCATCACCATCTGTGTCACCGTTAGTAGGATCTGTGCCATTGAAATATTCAAACAAATTTGTAAATTCTTCACCAGCGATGTTTCCATCCCAATTGAAATCAAATCCATCTGAGTCTGAATCTAAAAATGCATCTGCAGGGTCAAGCGGATTTAGACCATACTTAATCTCCCAGCCATCCGGCATACCGTCTCCATCTGTATCATTATGAGTTGGATCTGTTAGGTAATTGAATAATTCTTCACCATCAAGTAACCCGTCATCATCTGTATCATTGTCTTTAGGATTAGTGTGAATTATGTTATCAACCTCAATGTAAGCTCCAGCTGCTGTGTTATTGTATTCTAATCTGTTAATAACACCATCTTGATCAGGATCTGCACCTGCATCTGCAGGATTCAATGGATCTAAGCCATACTTCCATTCCCAACCGTCCAGCATTCCATCTGCATCGGTATCTTCAAGAAAAGGATGTGTATCAGCCTGAAATTCAAGTAAATTATTGTGCTCTTCGTCTTCTTCAAGTGTTCCATTATAATTTGAGTCAAAACCATCCATATCATTATCCACAGTGGAATCGAAGTCATCTAAGGGATTCAGATTGTAGTATACTTCCCAACCATCCCACATCCCGTCATCATCAGTATCGTTGTTGTTGGGAATTGTGTTATTCAAAAATTCTTCATAATTTGTAAATCTTTCACTATTTGAGATAAATGTATCTCTGTTAATGTCATATCCATCTAAATCGTAGTCCTCGTCGGCATCTTTCGAATCAGTCGGATTCAAATCATAATAAGCTTCCCAACCATCTGGCATACCATCTTCATCGGTGTCTCCGTTAGTTGGATTTGTGCCATTCAAATATTCTTCTAGATTGGTAAATTTTTCCCAACTTGTTATATTGAAATTTCTGTCGAAATCCCAACCATCATTGTCAGCATCCTCATTTGCATCTAAATCAGATATCGGATTCAAATTATAGCTAACCTCCCAGCCATCTGGCATACCATCTCCATCAGTATCATTGTGAGTGGGATCTGTCAAATGAACAAACAATTCATCTATGTCTGAAAGCCCATCACTATCAGTATCATTCAAGTCTGGCCTTGTCGTTAATATTCCATCGCGATCTAGCCAACCTGTACTCACTAAGGAATTATTATATTCATAAACATTAACTAAACCATCATTCTCTTTATCTTCAAAATTATCTGAAGGTCTTAATGGATCCAATTCAAACACAACTTCCCAGCCATCTGGCATTGTATCTCCATCTGAATCAAATACAAGTGGATTAGTATCATTGAAATATTCCATGTAATTGAAATATCTTTCTTCGTAAATTAATTCACCATCGTAATCTGAATCCCAACCATCGGAATCAGTATCAAACCATGCATCACTAGATGATGTTGGATTAAGTGAGTAAAATAATTCCCAACCATCTGGCATTCTATCTCCGTCAGAGTCAAACTGCCAAGGACTAGTTCCTGCTAAATATTCTTCTAAATTTGTATGTCTTTCGTTTGGACTAATTTCACTATTTCTATTGGCATCATAACCATCATTATCTTCATCCGAATCTGCGTCATAATCACCAATAGGGTTAAGATTGTAGTAAACTTCCCAACCATCTGGCATTCCGTCTGCGTCAGTGTCACCATTAGTTGGATTAGTACTATTACCTAGTAGATTCCTTATTTCAAATTCCATTAAATTTGTAAAAAATTCACCCTCTTCAAGTATGCCATTTCTGTTTCGATCGTGACCATCTTGATCTGTATCTAGGAGTGCATCAGCGGCATCAAAAGGATTTAAATCAAATTCCATTTCCCACCAATCTGGAAGCCCATCGTTATCGCTGTCTTTTGTTGGTAAATTAGAATCTAGAGATGCAGATTCGGTGTCGATATGTTGAGATGACCGAAATGAAACTAAGGGCGAAAAAGGCAAAGCTGCTAGTAACATAATAACAACAGCAAGAACAACGTAGCGCCTTCCACCGCCAGCTTCAGCCTCTGACATAATTATGTACTGAATTGGTCCTCTATAAAGGGTTCATCGTACTAAAGATAGACTAAATCTCTCGAAAGTGTAGTTAAACTTCTACTTTTTCCTGATTCAATTAATACATCGTCCTCTATTCTAATACCACCCAATTTTGGAATGTAAATTCCGGGTTCTACTGTAAACAAATTGCCATTTTTAAGAACAAAATCATCATTTTGCTTAATGTTAGGTTCCTCGTGAATTTCAAGACCTAAACCGTGTCCGGTTCGATGAATAAAATATTCACCAAACCCTTTTTGATCTATAATACTTCGAGCTGCTAAATCAACCTCACCAGCTGTAACTCCATCCTCTGATTTTTCCCTAGCAGCTATATTTGCTAACCTGACGGATTCGTAAGCATCTAACAGCCTTGAATCAATATTTTTTCCAGTAGCAAAAGTTCTAGTTATATCTGAAAAATATCCTTTGTTGTTGGCACCCCAATCAACTATAACCAATTCATTTTCCTCGATCACTTTATCTGATGGAAAATGATGAGGATTTGCTGCATTAGCTCCTGAGGCTACAATTGGTGAAAATGGTAATTCTGATTCTGAACCATTGCTGAGTAACTCAATTACCAACTGAGAGGCAAATTCTTTCTCTGAAATTCCTGAATTTAATTTATGAGCTATCAAGTTAAAAGACTTCTCTGCAATTTCGACAGCTTTTTCAACCATTTGTATTTCATAATCTGATTTTACTGTTCTTAAATTAGCAAATAAGAACATTGAATCTACTATTTCCGAATGATTTTTATCAATTAGATTCAACTCTAGATGACGAATAAGTCTCGACTCAACTCCGACTTTTTCAAAATTCTTGTCTTTAAGGAATATGTCAAATGCGGATTGAGGGCCTGAAACATCGGAATAAGTTAAAGAAATTACATCAAGTCCTGATAATTTCTGAATCTCTAACTCAGGTAGGATAAATGTTAGATTATCTTCTTCAATGAATAAAACTACTGGCCTTTCACTTAAATGAAAATTAACGGAAGTAATGTAAAATAAATTCGGTCCTGGTACTATTGCTAGACAATCAAATCCCTCCTTTTTCATGCCCTCTCGTAATTGCTGTATTTTATTCACAGGGCTTAATGAACGGTCTCTTTATTATAAGACCCCATTAGCGAATTGTGGATTTAGATACATTTAACAAATTAATCAAAGAATTTGGAAATTATCCTGGATATGGTGTTCATAATGGCGTCGATAAAGTTTCAGAAAAATTTGATCAACCGTATGACGCTACAAGGGCAATAAGATCACAATATCTTCAAAGAAAATCAATAAGGAATCATTACAAAGTTAAGGAAAAGGCTGGATTGTACCATAAACAGTGGAAAGAAGGTAAGACAATAAGCGAACTCGCGTTAGAAATTGATTTTCCGCCTATATTGTTAGCCAATTTTCTTATGCTAAAAATGCGCTTTTCTAAGAAGAAAACCAAAGAAATAATGAAAAATACAAATCTAGTTAAAAATAATAAAAGATTGAAAGAAGAACTAGATGAAGTAATTGGAAGAGATGAACTCTACACTCCAAGATCACACGACAAGCAATCTGCTGAAGGTAACAGAAAGGAAGACTCAATTGCAAAATGGCTTGACAGAAAAAATGTTGAGTATTTTACCGAAAATGACCTTAGAGCAGGTACTGTTGAAGGTAAGACTCCTGACTTTCTACTCATGAAACCAATTGAATGGCACGGTGATGAATACAATTGGATTGAATCAAAAGCCAGCTTTGGTGATGAGTATATTCATCGTAAAAATCACAGAGGTCAGGTTTCTGATTACGTAGAGTTATATGGTCAAGGAATTTTAGTATATTGGTATGGATATTTAGATAATTTAAAATCAAGAGGATATACTATAGTTGATAGAAGAGAATTAGGTATTGAATAATCTAAAACCCTTGATCAAATAACCAAGCTTCTATTCCACCGTTTAAATGACTAATTGGAATATCTTGAGATTCTACCCAGGCTCGGGCTGCGTTAGAGCGTATTCCTAAATGGCAATAAAGAACAACATTTCCATGTTTTGGAATTTTGTCTAGACTCTGGGCAAACACATCCATTGGAATATGTAGATCGTTGGCTTCAATGCGAACTTCTTCTCTCTCTGCGATACCTCTGACATCGATTAGCAAAGGAGGATTATCAGATTCTAGACGTTGCTTTAGCTCTGCTGCGGACATGTGATCGGGTAATGCCTTAGACAATTCTTTTACCTCATCAACAACCGTATCTGGAATTTCGACGTGTCTAATAGTCCCTTTTTTACCGTCTAAGAAATAAAACGCTGATTCGGTAATCATCTCCAAAGCTAGTTGAATTGCCAGCATGGCCTGATGCATTCCAACCCAGCCGACAAAGCTAGAGAGAACTCCTGTTGTAGAACAATCCTGAATTGACTCCGGAGCTGGTGGTTTAGGATACAATGCCCGATAATATCCACTCCCTGGTAAAAATACTCCAGTATTGCCTTCAAAAGCTCGAACACCTCCATGAATCAAAGGTTTGTCTATAGATTGACAAATATCTGAAAGAATGTATCGAGAATCTACATTATCTGTGCAGTCAATGACAAAATCGTGAGAACTTACGTATGTCAAAGCATTATCTTTGTTCAATTCATCAGAAACTACGTTAATTACGGCATTTGGATTGATAAGACTCAAAACATCCTTTGCTGCATCAACTTTCAAAATTCCGACATTTTCTTCAGTGTAAAGGGGCTGCCTAGATATGTTTGACAACTCTACTTTATCGGGATCCATCATTGTCAAGTATCCTATACCTGAGCTAATCAAATACTGAGCTACAGGACAACCAAGACCCCCCATTCCGACAATCAAAATACCTGTATCTTCTAATTCTTCTTGGCCTTTTTCACCTACCTCAGGAAGTTTAATTTGTCGGGAAAATATCTGTTTGGCCTTATCGTTTAACACAATGCTCCATAGTCCTGTGATAATAAAATATTCACAAAAGGCAACATCAAGCCTTATAGAGGACATCTCTGGCCAAAGATGAACTGGCTAAAGATTGGAATGTTCGGACTTGCGTTCGTCACTCTAATTGGACTTATCTATGCTATCGAGCCGGATAAAATTATTGATGCAATGTCTGAGATAGAATTTTCATTGCTCATTTTAGCTGTAATTCTCTACTCAATCAATACCGTAATCAAAGCTATGAGATGGAGATTAATTGTTTCATCTACAGGAACTAAATTAGGATATGTTGAAGCTGTCAGACTTTTCCTTTGTGGTTTAGCTGTCAACAATACAACTCCCGGAGGGGTGAGTGGAGAACCTCTGAGAGTTATGCTTCTTAGATACAAAAAAGGAACACCAACTGGAGAAGGATTATCTACTATTTTTAGTGAGAGATTAATTGATTTGACCGTTCTGATGTGTCTTAGCGTAACAGGATTATGGTTTCTATTGCCAATTTTGAATCACGGTGATGGACAAAATTTACTTCTTTCTGTTGGTGCCTTATGTATTATCTTAACTACGTTACTAACTTTTGCTTTACACCCTAAGCTTCTAAAAATTGTACTATCGTTTTTCGAACCTGTAGATTCAAAACCAAAACTAATGCAAAAGATTCATGGTTGGATTCTTCAATTCCAAACTGGATTGGAACAATTGCGTGAAAAACGTGAAATTGCAATAAAAGCGTTCTTTGTTACTCTTATAATTTGGATAAATGCATCAATAAGATTTGGACTAATTGTGTATGCTGTAACTGGAAATGTAGAAGCTGCAGGATTAATCATTCTAGCTTCAGGTCTAGTTTACTCGATTGGTACTTTCCTACCATTTGGAGTCGGTAATATAGCAATAGCAACATTAGTTCTATCAGCTGCAGACATAGATGAAGCTCAAGCTATTACAATCGGTATTGTGGAAGTCGCTACTTCTTTGACATTATCTGTCCCAATGGGAATACTTTCAATGGGAATTACAGGAATGCCTGAAGAAGAGAAATTAGATTAACTAAGGTAATCTTTGATTGTCATTGAATTCCAGCCCTTATCTAAACCCCATTTTAGAAAATCTTCCATATCATTAATTGCACTCTTTCCTCCAACAGTAAAACCCGCAGGAAGGCTAGCTTTGTATCTGGATAGATCAACAAAGTCCCAAGGATGAAAATATAGGCATAAATAATCAAAATTAGCCTCAACAAGAGACGCTCCCCATCTCATGTATCCTTTAGGTAGCATTCTGAACCAAATCCATGATAATGGTAATCTAAGACCTGGAACTACCGAAATAGGCACTACTTTCAGACCACTTTCTCTATCAACATGAGGAACGAGTTTACCCTTGCCAGAATATCTACCAGGCATCGGACTTGGGTGAAGTGAACTATCATATTCAAATCCCAAATCCTTGATAATTTCCAGAGAAGGATGCTGAAACCTAGGAGCGCGAAAACCTATTGTTTTTTGACCTGATATTGATTCTACTATATTCTTAGCTTTCTGAAGGCGTTTACGTGCTTTATCTTCAGTAATTTTATTGTAATCATCGCGATCGTGTAAGGCATGTAATGCAATTTCCTGTCCTGAAGAAACTAACCTTTTGAAAATTTTAGTATCTGATAGTCCAATAGCTGCAGTTGTAAACCACGTTGCCTTAATGCCCAGTTTTTCAAATAATTCAATGATTGCATAAGTTCCTTCTAATGATTTATCAATTGCTTCTTTAGGAAATCCTCCTTTTTCAAGACGACGTTGTTCTTCAAAATCAATAGTCATTAATAGCTTAAAACTTTTGGATTCGCTCAACTATTCCAACCCAATTTTTGAAGCAATACGATACGTATCTCTGCCTTGGTCATAATGTAAATAAACCATGAAATTTGCATATAAATTAGCTAGAAAATTACCTTTTAGACGGGT
>JAYYHK010000031.1:0-8708 GCA_036148495.1 Thermoplasmatota archaeon
CCTTTGCCTGGTGAGCCTTGTGAAGAAGGTGTAGAAAATGCTAATTTACTTTCAACAATTTGGGGAGCTTCCACTGCAGTACTATCAGCTTGGTTTGAGCAATTCGGTCTTGAGGGTGTCGCTGCACTCCTAGTTCAATCATTACTAAACGGCATAGATCAGAGTGATGCTTCTTGGGAGACTATTGACGTTGACCAAGATGGAGCAGCTGATGTACGAGTAAGATTAGTTCCAGTCATTAATGATATTATCAACGATCAAACAGATCTTAATCCGATAAATGGAGATGTTGGTATCGAAGCAAATTTAGGTATAGCAATTGAATTCCAAGAAGTCAACAATGATCTAAACCAAACACTAGATTTTGCTATTGTTAGGGGTCTTACTTATCAAGATGAAAACAATGATGATCAAACATATGTTTGGGGAATAAACACTCAATTTTCGCCTGGCGAAATTCCTGACGAATATTCGCTAGGTGTAGTAGTTGAGGAGTTTGTCTTCACAATAGGTCCAGACGGCGGAGGAATTGGAATTAATCCTGGAGATGCAGACTTTGTAAACGCACCTTACGAAATTTCCGTGAACATGAATAATGAAACAGGGGACTTTTTCAATAATGGTATAGACACTTTAGATATTTCCATTGGTTATCTAAAGTATAATTGGAGTAAAGGAACATTTGCAAATCCCGGCGATGCGCTTGAAGAAATTACATTTATCAAAGCCGACTTATTCAATCCAAGAGGTAAAGTTCCAGATGAAGTTAAAATTCGAATTGTTTCTAAAACTGAAGATGGTATCGAAAAAGATTCCATTGAACTTTATGCACCTCCTACAGAGACTAGAGAGCTAAATGAAACTAACAAAAAATTCAATCTGGGATTTGAATATTATGAATATAATGTAGAACCTGCAGATGGTTCTGATTCGTTTTTATCTCACATCGTAGCTGATGTAGAGGGAGTGCCTGTATGTGAAAGAAGTTTAGGGGGCGATGAGGTCTGTTTAGATGAATTAAATATGCCTGAAGCATCCCTATGGCTAGAAGTAAGAAATGAATCTACTGCAGAAAGAAATTGGACCGTTATTGAATTTCATTCAACTCAATCAATAGATTCGATAGTTTATGGTGATTATGAATACTATACTGAAGATGGGAGAGAACCCACTTGGAGCGATCATGACTACAAGCTATTCACAGGATTAGAAATTACAAACCTACCTGAAAGTCTTGTCCTTCAGGGAAACTTGAATCTTGATGATTCCAATGATAATGCATTTAACAATACAGATCCAACTGCCGTAGATGATTCGGCTGTTGGAGGATTGATTAGTGATTTATTACTGGGTCTTGCAGGTAGAATAGTTTACGTTGGAGAGCTTTTGCGTTCAATTCCTCAAGCCGTTTTACAGTCAACTATAGGAGAAGGCGATGGGCAAGTTGAGGTAATTATGCGAACTAGAGAAGACGAACTAGCTTATCTAGAAAATTTATTTGTCTTCTTGACAAGTGACAAGTATCTTGATTTAGCTGATGGAAGTGGTGATGATTTCTTTGCGATCTATAATCAATCAGCTTATTTAGATGAGAATGCACCAAACAACAGATCCTCGATTTCACAAAAGAACCTTGATTACAGTTTCAGTGCGCGAGTTACAAATATTGGAGATATTTTCTTCTTTTCTGAAGATGGCCTCACCAATATTTCTTTAGATCTGAAACCTTCACGAGATAAACCATTCAGAGTCTATTTTGAGGGCATAGATAGTGACGAATCTACAACACATTGGGCAAATATCACTTTAAGCAATATTCCTTCTAATATAAATTTAAATATTGATAATGGTAATTTACAATATGCTGGTGGTAATAACTCAGATCAATTAATTAATCAAATTACTTTTACTAGTTTTGCAAGTAACATTTATTCAAGAATCACGCTAGAGCATTTACCAGGGTCAGCGGAAATAGTTAGTTCTGGGGGCGATCTTAGACTAGTTACAGATAGTTGGTTTAATTTTTCATTTTTGATTACAAACGTAACTGAAAACGAAAAGGCAACGGGATGGGTTTGGGACACTTCAAATTATAATGGTAGTTCCGTAATGCTTTATCAGGACAATGTAGGTCAGAGCAATGAGATAGCTAGTCTTTCCGGAGATTTAGACTGGATTCAATCTTTGAGATTAGACGGAGATGGTTCTGGAGAATTAGCTGACTTTAAGATTACACATAGGCAGCCAGTTCAGTTTAAGGTAGGTGCTATTGATGATACCGTTTACGAAGAAGATCATTTAGGATTAGATGCTTATGTTTTTGTTGATAGCCTTCCAGCAGAAATCGTAGTTGCAGTACCATTATTGAATTCTACAGCAATTCTTGGAAGTGATGTTTCTGAAGTTAATGATTTGGAAGATGTAGCCCAATTCATTGAAGCATTATCTGAGTTAGGTAAAGCATTGGTAGATACAGTGGCAGGTTTGTCAATTAATTTAGTTACAAATGTTGAATCTTTTGAAACAGTTGCAAGATTCTTCTATGATGTTGATGAAACTGTTTCAGTTACAGCTTGGGTTGACAAAGGTAATGTTTCGTTATTAGACGAAGAACCTATTTGGGTAGAAGGTCTTTGGTCAAGTCAGAAAGATATAGGTGAAGAAACGATATTGGGTGCACGCATGTTACTCAAAGATTTACCACAAACAGTAGATGCAAATTACACCTCTCGTGGTGATAAGATAGACTTAGAATTAGAACTTGCCGACTTTAATTATGCATCTAAGTCAGATTACATCATATTTAGGGAGGAAGGAATAATTGGCCCGCAGGTTACAGCTTTTATTGAAGGAATTCCAGCAGGTCTGGACTTAGAACTAAATGCAGATCTGGTATTAAATGCAACAGTTGATAATTTGACTTTAACAGGTGACATTCAATTCAAAACAGATCAGGCGGTTGGCCCGATATATCTAGTCGTAGATCAAAAAGAAGATGAAAATCCTTACCATTTAGAAGCACTGATTCCTAAACTACCCAGTGACATGAATTTATCCTTGAATATTCGAGAAAGTAATTTTGGAATAGACATAAGTTCTAACCAACCGATTGATTTTCTAGCTTTAGACTTACAGCTTGGCGATACAGAAGGACTTGTTACTAACTGGGTAGAGGGCGTATCTCTCAATATGTCAGATGATGGTGCAATGGATGCCAAAGTTTACGTTACTGGAATTTCACCCAAGGTTTCACTTAATTTGTTGGATGTTGAAGAAGTAGGAACTACAGTGGATGTGGTTCTTGAAGATTTTAATAATGATTCCCCTGCAATGAGTAGTATTTTAGTGGATGTAACAAATTTTGCTAATAGAAGTGTTTTACTTAGAATTGATGATTTGCCAGAAGAGGTAGATGTTAACGCTTCAATTTTCTTATCAGATCTGGAAGATTCTGATGGACCAATCATAGGAAATATATCATTGCTAACAAATAAGCAATTAGGCTCTCTTTTCGCCTCTATCTCTGATGAAGAGTCAGAGACAAATCTTGAACTTTCAATACCTGAAGTTCCTGAGAGAGTAGATTTAGATATAGCTCTTGGAGATGACATCTATGCTAATTTTAGCTCTTCAAGCGCACCCTCTAGAATAATTTTGGGAATAGAGTCAGGAAATACTACAGATATGGATGCTACTTGGACACACGGAATATTGTTGAGGCAGGATGATCAAGGTGATGTTCTAAGGATGTATCTTGAGGGAACTTTAACTTCAGCTAAGTTATCAACAGAATTTGGGGAACCAGATATAATTAATTTAGATTTGGGTGATTGGTCACCTGTGACTCCATGGATTTATTTAGACATAGACCGCGGTAAAAACGAAACTGCAATTGAATTATTTTTAGACGAGGTACAACAAAATAATAATATCAAGGCCTATTTCCAAACAGGTAAAACTGGAGACAGAGATCTTGACGCAATTTTCGATATAAGCCAAACAGCAGGAATCGGAAGAGCTTATCTAAGAACTCACAATATGACGAGACCTTCTTTTAATGAAGTTTACTTTTCATCAGTACCTAAAGATTTACGTGCAGATGTCATTGTCGGTAAAGAAATAGATATTATTTACAAAGCTGACCAAGGTATGGAATATATTTGGGTCAAGACAGCTAACAAAGATTATGGTTCATGGAAATCTGCTCAGGCTATAGTTCATGATGTTCCTGAAGCCTTCCACATGGGTATTAATCCTAATTTTGAGTTTGACATGGATAAATCCTTTGTATTCCAAGGATTCCCAGATTTGTTTGTAACAACCAGTTCCCAAGAGATAGATATTATGCTAATGGTCGATGAAGGATATACTGGTGGCCATTCAGGTACTTTTATTGATGTTAAAAATGTTGGAGACAACACTACTATGATTCTAGACGGAGTTAACTACGTAATAGATTCACCACAAGGTATTGAAAGTGCATATCTAGTAACAACAACATCTCCAGCAACACCACAGTTCCATTTAGATTACATGGTAATCCATGCAACTGACATCGAGCATGTTGAAATAATTCCTAATCAATTGTTTGGTTTATATCCTGTTTTTGAAATGCTCAACAGTGAAGGAGGTCAGTTATCTTTTGCAATAGGTGGCGAGCTCACTTTAGGTCCAATACAATTAGAAACTTCTGCAGTTATGATGGATCTTAGAGTAAAGGAAGTTGGAGGATACAACATACTTCCAACATGGCTTGGTATTCAAAAGAACGGAATGGATACTGAATTTGGTGAGGATGAGAAGCATTACATAATGCCAGAACCGGGTATGAGTTTGATTTCTTCCATAGGAGCAACATTATGAATTCCGTAGAGCAACGAAAAATAATAGGTAAATTTGTAGTGGTGATAATAGCAGTTTTGCTGATATCATTGTGTTATTCTTATTTTTTACCCAGAACAGAAGTTGAGATAGATACAGTATATCATAGTTCATACTCAGGTTTGTTTGTTCAATCTAAAATTAGTAATAGTGGGACAAAAGAAATTACAGATCTCAAAGTAAAGTTAGGCGTTTGGAACAATACGGAATTACTTGAAAGTGAAACCCATTATCCCGGTGTATTAAGTCCAAAACAATCAGTCAAATTACCCGTTTTGATTTTTGACGGCCCTCATGCAGATTCGTATGAGCTAATAATTTCAATGGAATTTAACTCTGATGAAGGTAAACAAATTTTGAACTACAATTATAAAATTGCAGATTATGGAAATCTAGCTTGGCACGATCAGTATTTTAGTTTCTAGTGCATTGCACTAATTTTTTTATTAACATCTCTTTAGGTAATTCCGACTTAATCCCGGACTTAACCTCATGAGCAAACACATAATTTCAGCTTCAGAAATGGAGAGATATGGATATTGCCCCCTATCTTGGCATTTAGATCTAAAGGGTATAGATGCTGAGGGTGAAGAAGTTACTTCAGGAGTAGAAAAGCACAAGGAAATAGGCACATCATTGACAAATTTATTGGTTGAAGAAAAAAAATCTCGTGAAACTTCATCTACTTTGTTAACTGTTGTTGGAATGATAATGGCAGTTGTTACTGTTGCCTTAATTATCTTATGGATTTCTACAGACAGCCTACGAATGAATTTAGGAGTCATACTTTTAATAATTGGAATAGGCTGGATGTTGGTTGCTTCTTTTTTCCTTTACAAACTTTTAGTTTCTACTGAAAAAATAGATAAATTAAGAGACGATTATAAACTTGGTGAAGAAACAATCGAAACTCCAGATGGATTAACGGATGATACCCCCGTTCTCAAGTCAACGACATATAATTTAGCGGGCCGTCCAGATTTTATAATCAAAAAAGATGAAGAGCGTATTCCCGTTGAAATTAAAACAGGACGTCCTCCCAAAGCGCCATTTTTTAGTCATGTATTACAAATCGGAGCATATTGTTTGCTTACAGAAGAGACTTTTGGCAAAGCACCTCCATCTGGTCAAATAAGATATGGAATTGACAATAACCCTCACGATGTGGTATGGGATAAAAAATTAAAAAATATTGTTATTGAAAAGCTCGAAGAAATGAATGATATTCTCGCAGGGAAAATGGAAGCTCACAGAAATCACAAGAGAGCCGGTAAGTGTAATAGTTGCTCTCGAAGAAAAAATTGTCCTGAACGTTTAGAGTACAATTAATAGGCATAGATACTTATATCGTCTTTCCAATAAGGGCACTCTTATGGTTCCCGTGAAAGTAGCTATCTCTGGTCAGCCAGGTACTGGTAAAACCAAAACTGTTCTGAGAATTGCTAAAATGGTTGAAGAAAAATTCAACATAGGTGGATTTACCACACACCCTATAGAGGAAGAAGGGGAGATAGTAGGTTATAATCTCAAAGATTTTATTACACAAGAAGAAGAGTTATCAGCCTCAGTAAGATGGGATGTTAAGCCAAAAGTTCCAGGAAGAAATCCAGAATCTGCTCCACTAGGTATTAGACTTGACGCAGTAAATAGAATTGCAACAGCCTCAGTTCAAAAAGCAATTGAAGAATCAGATTTAATATTAGTTGACGAAGTAGGTAAACTAGTTTCAGAATCTAAAGAATTCAGTGCAGTTCTCAAAGAGGCACTAAAATGCGGTAAACCTATGCTAATAACAATGCATAAACGTTCGAGAAATCCCTTACTCCAGTCAATAAGAAAACGAGATGATTTACGAACGCTCGAGGTAACTCCCATTAATTCAGCTATTTTGCCATCAAAGGCAGTTAACATACTAAAAACTGGAATGGTTTGATAGAGCATCAAGAAGGTAGTGCAAATTTCCTAGCTAATCTTTCAGGAAAGGACAAAGGCCCTGGAAAAATCAAAGGTGTATTTTACAATCCTTCAATGAAATTTAGCAGAGATCTAAATGTTGAATTTGCTAAAACATTAAACTTTGATGGTTTATTTTTAGATGGGATGGCTGCTTCTGGAATCAGAGGAATTAGACTAGCTTTAGAATCTAACTTTAACGTAGATTTTTGTGATACTTCTAAGTTGGCAATAGAAACAATAAATGATAATCTTAAACTCAATAATTTGACGGCTAATGTTTTTCATGATGACGTTCAAAATGTGGTGAAAAGGAAAAAATATGATTGGGTAGATATAGATCCTTTCGGAACACCAGCCCCTTATCTAAACTCAATTGTTGAGAACGTTAATGATAATGGAATATTAGGTATATCTGCTACAGATACGGCAGTTCTTTGTGGTGCTAAGCCTTCGGTTTGTTTCAAAAGATATGGTGCATATTCTATGAAAAGAGTAGCCGCAAAGGAGGTCGGGGTGAGAATTTTATTAGGTAAAATTCAAACATTAGCCAAAAAAAATGGAAGAAGCATTGAACCTTTGCTATCTTATTCAGAAGGTCATCATTTGCGAGTTTTCCTAAGAGTAGTAAATGAAAGAAATATTACTTTAAAATGGTTAAATAACAAAATGGAAGTTTCAGACTCAGAGGTGAAAGATTCAGCGGGACCAATTTGGCTTGAAAACATTATCAATCCTGAATTCATCCCAGATAAATGTGAGGGGCAACTGGGAAAGTTTTTTGAAATTCTAAAGAAAGAAGCGCACGGCCCACCTGGCTTATTTGACATCAATGATATGGCTCGAGATGCTCAACTTGGTCAGACACCTAGAAAACTAAAAATAGTAGAAAGCTTAGAAAGTGAAGGTTTTTTTGCCAGTGTCAGTATTTTTTCACCACTTGGAATTAAAACAAACGCACCACATCAAGCAAGAACACAGGCAGTTAAAAATGCCCAATCTTTATAATGACCCTTTTTGTCCATACAATTCTATGGAAGTTACAGTAGTAAATAAAACTAAAAACGAATTAGAGTTTGAAATTCATGGTGCAAGTGAAACATTACTTGGCCCTCTTATGAATCACACTCTTGCAAATTCAAATGTTGAGTATGCTTCTTACTACATGGGACATATTGTACTAGATAATCCTAAATTTTATGTTCGTACAAAAAAAGGCACTCCAAAAGCTTCGGTAATGAAAGCTGTTGAGAAAATAATTGCAGATATTGAAGTCACAGCCAAAGCGATTTCAAAGTGAATGAGTTTAACTGGTCAACACATAGTTGGCTCAGAGTCTTTTCTTTCGAAGACGTCAGGGATTGAAGGTAAACTCAGGAAAGATCCTGAAGATTTTGAAGTCGAAGAAATTGTGTCAATTCCAGGTAGATCACATTGGATTTGGATGCAGAAAAATTCAAACGGTAAGCATTCGATAGTTGAAATAAAAGCTAAGAATTGGGATACTCATGTATTAGTGAAAGAACTATCACGTAAATTGAATATAAGCCAAAAGTCTATAGGTTTTGCAGGTACTAAAGACAAGAGAGCTATAACTACTCAACATTTTTCTTTACGGGTAGCTAAAGAGAAAATACTAACATTAGATTTAGAAAATATTGATATAACTTTTAAACACAAGTCAATAAAGCCAATCCGTCTAGGCAATTTAGTTGGGAATAAGTTTAAAATTAAAATTGCAAACACGGTAAATGGTAGAGAAAATATAGATAGTATTCTTTCCGAATTACGCGGCTTTTTTCCGAATTATTTTGGTGTACAAAGATTTGGAACAGTTAGACCTATAACACATATAGTTGGGGAGAAAATTGTTC
>JAYYHK010000032.1:0-3688 GCA_036148495.1 Thermoplasmatota archaeon
GTAGGAAAAATCAAGATTAGAAAAAGTGACTGTTAATAGCAGCAGAGAAGTAAGAAAAACGCCTAATCTAATTTTGTGTTCGTGAAGATTGTCTAAGAAAAAATCTACTCCTGGAGCTACAAACAGCAGTATGAAAAATGTAAATAAGTAAGGAACATAAATTATATCTGATATTGTAAACAAGCATAAAGCCAATAATGTAAATGCAAAAATGTAACTAAAAGGAACTCTACCTTCTTGAATCCAAAAAATCATTCCTATTAAGGATAAGAAAATAATCGGACCGACATTAATTAGGTAATAGAATCCCAAGTTTATTACGCTGGATAAAATTGAACCTTCGTTCAAGTAATAAACTCCAATTAATTCATCATTTGGAGAGTACGGAGAAAAATCTAAATATTGCAAGTAAAATAAATATGCTGCTAAGAAAAAAATAAACGAGAAAAGCTGTCTGCCCGCACGTTCTCTGTTCAGAGCTTTTTCTTGCCATTGCCAGAGCATAAGAGAAATAATAAAAGATAAAAAGAATCCAGGAAAAAGGAGACCAATCCTGTGGAAAGAGGGCAAAAGTAATGTGAGGAAAAGCAAAAGAATTAGCAACTTAAGCGGTTTACGACCGTATTTCTCATTCACTAAACGCAAAATCAACCACAAAAAAAATGGAAGCATGGCCATGAGAGAAAAACGCAACGAAAATCTCCAAGATGTAGCCATTAAAAATCTTGGAGCAAGAGAAAAGGCTAAGGCTGAAAACCAACGACTCCTGTAGTTGGTTGTGAACTCGCCAGCTAAAATAAATGTTCCAAATGTAAAAAACAGTGAAAGAAAAAAGCTACTAAATAGATGATAGTGATGTATTGATAAGCCTGAAACTTCTGTAAATGCTGTAGCTAACATTATACTACCTAGAGGTGTCGTTCCAGGAAACAAACCATAAAGAGATAATGGATTCTCAGCCCAAAATATTTCTCCATGGTTTAAAATTGCTTTGACTTCTGTAATGTAAAAGAAATTATCTGCACCTGAGGGAGATTCTATGATAGGATAACGAAAGACAAGTGCTACAAGACCAAGTAAAATTAAACCAGTTTTCTCACTCAATCTTCTGTCTTTCATGAACTATCAAAACCGTTAATTAATAATAGTATAGCCTCGTTAAAAAAGTGCCTAAAATATTACTATATTTTTATATAGCGTGCACTTCGATAATATGCCACCTTAAGGAGCATAATTTGATTACGAATCAAAGAGGAACTTACGCACTATTTGCAATTATGATAATCACAGCCATGTCCATCGGCTTAAGTGTTAATGGTTACCCTGCAGGAGGCGACCAGCAAGGTGCTGGAGAAGACTGGGCAATAGACAGCATTGCCAATGGATGCTCTTGCCATATGGATGAACAGCTAGACGAAGGGATGTATATGCTGGAAGGAATACCATCAAAATACATACCTGATAGTACTTACAACATATCACTCATAATTAACGATACAAACGTAATTAGTGATCCTGATGCAATAAGATATGGTGGTTTTTTGGCTGAAGTGAGTGAAGGAGCTTTTGAAACTGGTGAATTGTTTTGGATAGGTGGAGAAGGAAAATACATTTCCCACAACGCTAATAGTAACGCCCAAAGAAATTGGACTTTCCAATGGACTGCTCCTAGTGAAGGCGCAGGTGACGCACTCTTCACAATTTACTACAATGTGGTAAATGGAGTGGGAACAGGAGGAGATCAATGGGGTTACATAACTGCTGTGTCAATTGGAACGCCCCAAGTAAAATCTGAAGAAGCGTCAATTCATGAGCTGGGCGTAAGCTTAATGCAGTACTGGATAGCGTTACTGGCAATAGCTGTGGTGTTCGTAATGATTTTGCTCGCATATGTCGTAATTAGAGGAGGTAGTTCCCATTACCGAGGTTAACGAACTACTTGAAAAGATTGCCAAAGGAGAAATAACTCCTGAAGATGCTCAAAAATTACTAGGAACATATAAAGATGAGGATCTGGGTAAAGTAGTGAGAGAAACTCCTGGAAAAGAGCAAGGTGAAATTTTTGCTGTAGTTCTTGTCTTATTGGTTCTTGAAATTATGTATGATTCCTTATTTATTTACGGAATTCTTGAAGGCTGGGACCAACAATTTCTTTCGTTTACACTTGCCATGGCATTTTTAATACTTGGATTAATGATTGACTTCTATAGAAGGTCGTTTTTGCCTGATGTCTTAGAGCTTAAAAAGAGGAGGAGTAAAGTTATCACAAAACTTGAGAGATAATATGAATATCACACGAAGAGGATTCTTGCAAGGTGCCATCGGTTTGGCTGGAGCTGGAATGACCACAGCCTTAGCTGTTCCAGCGCTGAAAACATTACTTCCGCCCCCTGTCACTAGATGCAACGATGCCGATGCCCACGAGACCTTAACTTATAAATCCGAGAGCGGAAAATGGTATGAAAATATGGGAGGAAGCGTTGCAAAAAAAGAAGATTTCAATCTTTGGGATGTAGCAATTGTTGATTGGGCACCGAAAGATCTAGAGCAAGAGCTAGGTGCTTGCGAAATACAGCTAGCTTTGGTAAAAGTTCCTGCTGAACCTTCCATGAATGGTTTGGGAGTAAGCGTTGATGATGGTAATGCATATCTGATGGCATACCACACTTACAAATGTCCTCATTTGTGCTGTAAGCCTGTATTTAGTGCGGAAGGTACAAGTACTATAAGTGGAAATGATTATGAAAACATGTTTTTGTGTCCGTGCCATTTATCTCTTTTTGATCCGCTTTCAGTGATAAAAAATGTTGATGAACAAGGACGTGAAGTTATGGCTGCCGAGTTATTAGAGGGGCCTGCACCTTATGGCTTACCTGTAGTGCCTATAGAAGAAAGAGACGGAGGTTTAGTTGGGCTAATGACTCAAATTGATTGGCTCAAATATTGTGGACAAGGATGAAACTGAGACTAACTTTAGCCACTGTTTTGGGAAGTATTACTCTGTTATCTCTGCCAGTTAGTGCTGCTGGTGATACTCCTATTATCGAAGAGCTAATGAGAAAGTATACTTTTCCTCTAATTTTCCTTCAATTATTAATGGCTGTATTGACTGTTGGATATCTTTATGTTTCTGGAACTTTGCCTCGAGTACTCTTAGCAACATGGAACTGGTTTGACGAAAGATTTGCTTTACACAGATATGCTTCTCTTGCGAAAAGGGAATACTACTCAGTTGTATTCACTCTTCTACCTTCAAGTGGTAGAACAATGCCTCAATCTCACACTGAACGCTACAATGTAAAATCTGTATGGTATTGGTATCCTTTCTATTCGTTAGGAGGACTTTCATTTTTTGCATACATCATATTAGTTGTAACAGGAATCTATCTTGGTTTCTACTATGTTCCAGACGGTGAGATTACATTTGACGAAGATGGTCATGCTACGTCTGGATCATATCAGTCGATGGAACTTATTATGACAAAAGTAGCTTTTGGATATATAATGAGAGCCATTCACCACTGGGCTGCACACTTTATGGTTGCTGCAGTTTTCCTTCATATGATGAGAGTTTATTTTGTTGGAGCTTACAGAAATCCAAGAGAAGTTAACTGGATTCTAGGTGTCATACTTTTACTTGTCACAATATTTTTCGGTTATACTGGATACCTCTTACCATGGGATGCGC
>JAYYHK010000033.1:0-3189 GCA_036148495.1 Thermoplasmatota archaeon
AGGACTTGACGGTTCAGAAATCACTTACAAAGAAAATCCATGGGTTGGAGGTGGAAACGGTGGTGAAGCCCTAGAGGTTCTAGCAGGAGGTCTTGAATTGGCGACTTTAGTATTTATGGATCTAGAGGAAGATCCTGATGGAGATATTGAGCTAAAAGGAACTAATTTCAAGAGAATGCCAAGATCAATAGTTGACACAGGTTATGGACTAGAGCGTTTAGTTTGGGCCTCACAAGGCACTCCTACAATTTATGAGGCAGTTTTTCCAGAAGCAGTTTCATTTTTGACAAAAAAGGCAGGTCTAGAACAGAAATTAGAGACATCAGGAAATTTGATTTCTGAAAATGCAAAATTATGTGGTGTGCTATCCATAGATTATGGTTCTGATTTAGTGAAACTAAGGCAGATGGTTTTAGATAGGTTAAACTCACAAGGATATGATTTATCATTGACAGATTTTACTTCAACTATAGAACCACTAGAGAAGTTGTTTGCTATTGTAGATCATTCCAGAGCCTTAGCATTCATGTTTGGGGATGGAATAGTTCCGAGTAATGTCAAGGCCGGATATTTGGCAAGAATGGTCCTGAGGCGAACTATTCTCTTGTGTAAAGACATCAATGTTCCAAATATTTTACCTGAGATGGTACAACACCATATAGATATTTTTTCAAAGTCTTATCCAGACATAAAACAAAATGAATCTCGCATAATCGACATGGTTAATTTAGAGATTGAGCGTTTTAGTCAAACGCTTGAGAGAGGTCGAAGAGCAGTTAAAAGAGCACTTGATTCAGGAGGCATAAATCAAGATAAATTACTGGAATTATACGACTCACAGGGTCTTCCCCCATCAGTAGTTAGTGAATTTTCAGAGGAGCTGGGTAAATCAGTTGAAGTTCCAGACGGCTTTTTGGCAATGGTTGCAGATAGGCATGTTGGGGAAACTAAAGTTAAAGTAGAATCTGGAAGAGAACTAGAAGTTAAACCTACTAAGCTCGCTTTTTATGAAGACATGGAGAAACGTATATTCAAGTCTAATGTTATTTATTCAGATAATTCGTCAGTTTCTCTGGAAAGTACCTTATTTTATCCAGAAGGAGGAGGACAACTGGGAGATACGGGACTCATTGAATGGGGCAATAACAAAAGTAAAGTTACAGATGTTCAAAAGGTAGGAAATGTAGTAATCCACACGATTGAGGGCAGTATTCCTCCCGTTGGTGTAGAAGTGACAGGAATAATTGACGATGATAGACGCTCAAGTTTGAGTAGGCATCACACAGCTACACACTTAATCGGTGCCGCAGCTAGAGAGATTTTGGGCCCTCATGTTTGGCAAGCCGGAGCCTCTAAATCAGTAGATAGAGCTAGATTGGATATTACTCATCACAGAAGACTGACACGAGAAATTATTGAATCAATTGAATCTAGAGTAAATAGTTTAGTTTTAGAAGATCATTTGGTAAATACTCAATTTTATTCTCGTGAGGAAGCAGATAAAAAATATGGAAATATTTTATATCAGGGAGGAGCGCCAAAATATAGGGAAGTTAGAGTAGTTGAAATTCCAAGTGTAGATGCTCAGGCCTGTGCTGGAACTCATGTCTCTTCTACATCTAAAATTATAGCAGTTAAGGTTTTGAGGACCGAGCGGATACAGGATGGAGTGGAGCGTATCGAATTCTCAGCAGGTCCGGCAGCATTAAAGGCAGCACAAAAAGAGAGAGAGTTGTTAGAAAAGACAGCCGAAGAACTTGGTGTTCCTATAGATCAAGCTCCTTTAGCAGCTAATAAGTTTGTAAATGAGTGGAAAGATTTGCGCAGTAAAGTATCTTCCTTAGAAAAAGAATTAGCTACTTTTAAATCCTCAAACGTAGAATTTGAGAAAGTTGGTAATTTTAATTTTTACATGGATATGGTTGAAAATGGGAACATGGGCGAAATTCAAAATTTAATTCGTGAGCTTACCTCTAATCAAGATAACGTGGTTGCAGTTGGTTTTTCTAATGGGGACAAAGGTTCAGTAATTTTAGCTAGTGCCAGCAACGTGGATATTAATTGCGGTTTAGTTCTGAAGGAGGCTTTGTCAGCTATAGGAGGTAGTGGAGGAGGTAAGGACTCTTATGCTCAGGGAGCCTGTCAACCCGATAAGCTTTCAACAGTTTTAACGAATATTAAAGAGTTAATTTCTTAGTTATCGAGTTTCAACCATTATACAAGAATTTACTAAATACTTAATTTCCTTTTCATTTTGTAACCATTTATCTAAATCTTTACTCTCCGATCCAGGCTGAAACCATAGGTGTTTAACTCCTAAGTTAAAAGCATGTTTTGCGATTTTCAAGGCGATTGAGGGAGGTACTACAAAGTTAGCAATATCAGGTAGTTTTTCCATACTTTCTATTGAAGGGTAAGCTTTATCGCCTTCAATTAACTCTTCTTTTGGGTTTATTGGTACTACGTTGTATCCTTTTGTTCTCAAATCCTGATATATTTTATTTCCATATTTGTTCTTATCGTTTGAAGCACCAATTAAGGCAATAACTGTATTTTCTTCTTTTAATTTTTCAAGTACCATTGATTCAATCATGGAAGCTTCAGTTTTTATTATTTGAGATTGAGTTTGGGTTTGTTATTTTTTCCTTTTTTTTTTAATGCATTTTTCCGGGGGACTATAGTCCCCCGTATTTTTCACCCTTTGGAAAAAGATATTTAATGAGCCTTTCAAAAAGGTGGTATCATGGATTTGGTGATTGTAGAGTCCGGAGCGAAAGCGAAAACAATTCAGAAATATCTAGGTAAAAACGTCCTTGTTCGGGCATCAAATGGACATGTTCAAGATTTACCAAATTCGGGTAAAGAAGGAAGTAAAGCCGTATGGCCCAATAAAAAATCAAAACTTCCAGAACCTTCATGGAGTTGGACACCTCGTTCGGAAAGCCACATCAAGCGAATTTTATCAGATTCTCGAAGAAAAAAAGTCGAAAGAGTCTTAATTGCAACTGATCCAGATAGAGAAGGAGAATTCATAGCTTGGAGATTAGCAGAGCTATTTTCTGAGTTCAGGGAAGTTAAACGAATCACTTTTAATGAAATTACAAAAGATGCGATAAGAAAGGCTTTGGATTCAGCAGGAGTCGTAGATTCCAATATGGTAGATGCAGCTAAAGTTCGTCGTTTTATGGA
>JAYYHK010000034.1:0-14521 GCA_036148495.1 Thermoplasmatota archaeon
AAACCATCTTTCAGGTCTCTCGATTAGTCCTATACCTTCTTGAGATACACCCAGTCTTTCAGCAGCTGCACGACAGTAAGAAGTTTGGAAGGCACCTATCATGGCAGCCATCGCCCACATTTGTCCAGAAATAAAATCTAAGAAATCAATTGGAAGAGGATTTACCCAATCGCAGAGAATTAATGCACTAAAAGCAATACAGTCCGCATATCTATCCAATGTAGCATCTAGATATCCTCCTCTCAATGAGCTAGTTTTTGTAGCTCTTGCAACTAATCCATCAGCCCCATCAAACAAACAAGCGATCATTCCTACCAAAAAGGCGTGATAGATATTCTGATGGTATAGCAACCAGGCAGCATACATTGTCAAAGCTACTCCTGTAACAGTGATATGATTTGGTTTTATTCCAATTTGACCAAGTATTTTTGCCAACGGATCAAACACTTTTCCTGCAGCAGCTTTAAGAGTTTTACTAAGCATCGAAGTGAAATGTCATGGGAGAGGCTCTTTTAGTCCCTTGTCCATTAGGCTACTAGCTTATGGACCGAGACCTAATAAAACAACAATTAGAGCATGCGTTAGAAGGAACAAACTTTGATGACCAAGGAGAGTTATACAAAGGTAAAGTTCGAGATAATTACATAAACGAAGACACCATAACAATGGTTACTACTGATAGAATTTCTGCATTTGACAGAGTTCTAGGGACAGTCCCCTTCAAAGGGCAAGCTTTGGTAGAGTTGGCAGATTGGTGGTTTGGGGAAACTGCAGATATTGTTGCAAATCATATTATTAAACGACCACATCCAAATGTTTGGAAAGTAAAAAGGTGTGAGCCAATACAAGTTGAAATGGTAGTTAGAGGTTACTTAACAGGAGTAACGTCAACATCAGCATGGACTGCATACCAAAACGGAGATAGGAATTTTTGCGGCAATGAATTGCCTGACGGAATGCGAAAGAATGAAGCATTTCCTGAGCCAATTATCACTCCATCAACAAAGGCTGCGCAAGGCGAACATGATGAATCAGTAGCACCATCTGAGTTGTACAAAAGAGGCGTTGTTGATCCAGGACTTTACAAAGAATTAGCACGTATTTCAATGAAATTGTATGAGAGAGGAGTAGCAAGGGCTGCGGATCACGGAATGATTTTTGTAGATACTAAGTATGAATTTGGAATCTCTAATGGTAAAATTATGTTAATGGATGAAGTAAATACTCCAGATTCAAGCAGATACTGGATTAAAGATGATTACGAATCCCGTTTCGAGAAAGGCGAGGAACCTCGTAAATTGGACAAAGAATATGTAAGAACTTGGCTTTCTGAGCAAGGATTTACTGGGGAGGGAACTCCTCCTAAACTTACAGATGATATCCGTGTTGAAGCATCTGCAAGGTATATGGAAGTAGTTGAAAAATTTACAGGAGAACCAATGCAGCTGGATGTAGGTCCAGTAGACGAATCAATATATTCAATACTTAATCCATTTGCCTATTGATTGAATAGTCAACTTTATATTATATGCTCGAGGTTAATAACCCTCAGAGTCATATTCAATTATGAGCCAAAAGAAATCTAGACAACAAAAAAAGCCAAAATCAGAAATTAAATTGGCTGAAGAACGCTTCCAAAGTTGTGTAGTAAAGAGAAATAATTTCAATGATGAAGCTAGGGCACTTCGTGATGAAAGAAACGCTTTGCATGATCAAAGAGGAAAGATTATGGAAGAAATTATGAAGCACAGAGATGAAATGAAGTCCAACACATCTTCTAAGGCTGAACATCAGAAGATAAGAAATACGGCTCAGGAAAAAGCGAAACAATTAATTTCAATAAAGCAACAGAAAAGAGGTAACAAAAAAGGAGGCAAATCTCTTAAGGATACAGTTCAAGCACTTCATTCAGAAATTTTAAATTTGGAAAGAAGAAGAGAAACAACAGAAA
Organism: Thermoplasmatota archaeon; assembly: GCA_036148495.1. Lineage (GTDB taxonomy): Archaea > Thermoplasmatota > Poseidoniia > MGIII > CG-Epi1 > CG-Epi1. Next base: position 1,952 of record JAYYHK010000034.1, read on the forward strand.
TGCCTATTTCTAAGGAAAGAGAAGTGATGGAAAAATTGGCTATATTGAGAAGAAGTCTCGGAGATCAAGAGAGTCAACTTGCAACTGAAGAACATTTAAATCTTGAAGTTTCCGAATTGGATGCAGAAATAGATTCAGAGTTTTCTAAAGCTAATGATGAGCATAGTGAAGTCATAAAGCTTGCAAAACTAAACAAAAAAATTTATAAAAAAGTTAGCAACTTGATGAAAGAAGCTTCGCATTTGTCAACTGAAGCAGATAAAAAGCATAAAGAATTTGTCAACGCTCGTAAGAAAGCCGATAATCAACATTCAAAGGCCATGGAAATGCTTGAGGCACTAAAATTGCATAGAAAAACTGCCAACGAAGAAAGACAAGCAAGGTGGAAAATAGTCAAAGATCATAGGAAAAATATAAAGGATGAATTATATAATCCTAAAAAATTGGAATCTGCTGCTGATGACGCATTACAACAGTTGATGTCAGGCGGCAAAATAGACCTTTAATGGACGCTATAATTCTTGCGGGTGGTTTTGCTAAGAGAATGTGGCCACTAACCAAAAATAAACCTAAACAACTTTTGGAACTTGCAGGCAATCCTATGTTATACTATGTTATACAATCTCTCCAGAATTTAAACTGTAGTAGAATTATTGTTTCAGTTAATAGTCACTTTGCGCCACAATTTAAGCATTATTTGGATTCCAGTAACGACAATCAAAATATTGAATTATTTATTGAAGACAGTAATAACGAGGATGAAAAGCTCGGTGCTCTGGGCGCTTTAAATCTCTTATTTAAGAGCAAAAATTTGAAGGGTCCTGTTTTTATTGCAGGGGGAGATAATTTATCAGATTTTGATTTAAAAAAAATGGCCAGTATTTACGAAGATTTGAAAGCTGACGTCATTGGACTTTTTGATGTTGAGAATACTGAATTAGCAAAGTTATATGGTATAGCAGATTTAAACGAAAATAGAATTGTTGATTTCGTTGAGAAACCATCATCACCTCCGTCAACATTAGCCGCAACAGCTTATTGGCTTCTGTCAGAATCAGGCATAAAAAATTTTTTCACATATATTGATGAAGGTGGCGATAGAGATGCCATGGGTAACTTTTTGGCTTGGAACGTTAAACGCAATCCTGTTTATTCAGTATCATTTAAGGGAAATTGGTACGACATAGGCGGATTAGAGTCATATTCAGAAGCACAGAAGTGGCTTGAAACAAGACCTTAGGTTTTTTTTAGAACGGCTCAATCCAATATGATGGCAACTGACTTGTCGATTTTAGCAGAAATTCTCGTTATCGGTTCGTTAGTAATTTTGTCATTGGGTTACTTTTTTTCCAGCAAAACGCACGTTATTTTTGGGAAAAAATTCCCCGAAAAAATAGGACATAACTTAAGTATCGTAGGATGGTTGCTTCTCGGTTTTTTTTGGTGGATACAAGTTGAGCATTACATCTTGGCTAATGATCCGGTAAATGGCTTTATTTGCGCACTGGCTATGCCTTTTTTCGGCTATTTGGCTATTCACGAATATCTTAGTATTCGCTGGAATTCAAAGTATGAGCCACTAAGGTGGCTAGCAGCGATGACAGTAGTTGCTGGAGGAATATATTTTTTCGTAGAAAGAGTTCCTATTCTATCAGGCTGGTTAATTCAAGTAGTTGCAGAACAGTCAATCTGGATATTAAACTCATTTGATTTTTCCACCTCTTTAGGGTCTTTGGACTATGGAGAGGGTTCAAGATACTACAGACCAGTATCTGAAAATGAAGAAGTTCTGATTTCAGTTGAAGCAGGAGATTGGCGTAGTCCTGATTCCATTTCACTATCTATTGTTTTAGCATGTACTGCACTTCAAAGTATGATTATTTTTGTGGGTGGAGTAGTTTGTACTAAAGCTCCTTTGAAAAGAAGGTTTTATGCTTTTTTAGCTACAGTTCCAGCCATTTACCTTTTAAATTTGATTCGAAATGCAGGAGTAATTTGGCTGACATATGAGCATATTTGGGGAGATGATACATTTTTTCTTGCTCATAGTGTGTTAGGAAAAGTCGGAAGTTTAATTGCATTAGTATTTTTAGCTATAGCAGTATTTCATTTTTTACCTGAAATGCAGGAATCAATACTCGGTGTAATTGATTTACCTCTTAGAAAGGCTCCAGAAGGATTCAGGGGACTTCCGTTTGCAAAGGGTATGCCATCCTTGGTAGGGTATGCCTTTGTTACAGGTTTAGTTTTATTTCCATTTGGTTTCTTTTCAGTTTCTGTTAAAGAGCAAGGTTTCGATTCGAACCTTCCTCTTGAAAGTATGTATCTAGTTTCCATAGCAATATTGGTAGTTTCACTTTTTTTGTTGTACTTTTACAGAGACCCTCAAAGAACCATAGAATCAGGAATTGTTAGTCCTGCAGACGGGCTTGTTCAAAGAGCTGAAATAAAGAAAGGTATGGTTTACTTTTCTATCTTTATGAATGTTCACAATGTTCACGTTAACAGATCTCCATTTGATGGGAGAGTTATATCTATTAAACATAAATCTGGAGGTTATCTTCCAGCTTTTTCAAAAGATTCAGATAAAAATGAGAGATTGCTTACAAAGATAGAAACATCTATTGGAGTGATGAAAGTAGTACAAATAGCAGGAGTTCTTGTTAGACGAATTGTTAGTTATGTTAAGCCTAATTCTGAAGTTGAGAAAGGAGAAAGAATAGGATTGATTCATTTTGGTTCTCGAGTAGATTTATCTTTTGAGTCTGCAGGTATTGATATTTCGGTGAAAAAAGGAGACAAAGTTTTAGCAGGACAGAAATTAGCTAACTACACACCTTTATCATCCTTATCGGCCTCAGAGAAAATATTCGAAGTTCCTAAGCGTATATTTTCCAAATTACAAGCTAGTCAAAATGGGGATTAGTTTATATGAATCTAAGAAAAATTTTCAAGCCCTTAACCTTAATCTCTTATGCAGATATGGCAACGCTTGTTAGTGCCTCTTTGGGCTTTTTAGCTATAACTTACATGATTGATGGTAGTGAAAAAAGCTATATCGTGGCAATGCTGATTTTACCATTTTGTGCGATTATCGACGGAATGGATGGAGCATTAGCACGCAAATTCGGTACTAAACACCATTATGGAAAATATTTGGATTCAATTTCAGATTCAATATGTTTTGGAATAGCGCCTTCGATATTGGTTTATTCACTATATTATAATTTAGATAGAGGTCCAGCTATAGATATTTTTGATGATAACTTTGAAATTAATTTTAGGTACAATATTGATAATATTGTAGCCATTTCTTCTGCATTATTGATAGCAATTTTAAGTATTATTCGTTTAGCTAATTTCACAATTGGAGACCAAGGCAGTAATGAATATTTTTCTGGGTTACCCTCTCCAGGTTTAACTATGTTCATAGTAGTAATTTCTATCAAATATTCTCAAATAAATGATTTTAGTAGCTCTATTGTACCATTTTCTATAGGTCTTGTTTCTTTACTTACAGCATCTACAATACCATATGCTAAGGCTAGAAAGCAATTTAAGTTACCTATTCTTTTCGGTTTAGTTATTTTGATTATAACTATAATTTTAAGGTATTTAGAACAAGCTTTATGGCTTGTGGTTTGGCCGTTAGCTTTTCTTTTGTACCTAGTTTATTTCTTGGTTTTACCGTTATTAATTTCGAATAATTATTTCGATTAATTCTTTCTTCTGTATACAATTAATGCTAATAGTCCCACAACAGAAATGAATGATGGGCCAGGAAGCAAAGAATCCTCAGACTCGGTTACGGTTTCTTCTGAGGCGATTTCACCTTCAACTTTAACAGTTAACGTGATTTGATCTAGTACTTCAAAAGCATATCCACCGGTTGCAGATTCAGTGGCGGCTAAAATATTCAGAGTGTAAGTGTATGTTCCAGGTAAGACTTCTCTCGCAATGACAGCTAGAGCACCCCAGTCTAATTTATCTCCGGATTTTACCTTGAGAGGGTAATCTTTAGTGTCTGAAGGAGAAATTGCAACTCTCCATTCCTTACTGTTTTCATCGAAGTATAGATCTGTATCTTTAGATCCATCAGGCATTATTAATTCTAATGCCACATCTACGTCCACAGTTCCTTTATTTTCAATAATAAATCCGGCAGAAGTTGTCTGGATTTTTGAAGCTTCAATGGTTATTTCAAAATTAGCTGAATCCAAACATAAGTTGCTCAAATCTGCAAAACAAAGTGAAACATCTTGTATTTCTTCAATAGGAGTTTGTACTACAATGTTTGAAATTGATTTTGCTAATTCATTTCCTTTATCATCGTAAACTAATATCTCTAAACGGTATGTAGCATCAGAGGTATCAGAAGGAACATTTACAGTGGCCGTTATAACTTGTGAATCTTCAACGTCTAAATCAAATGCAGCAGGGCTTAAAACAACCCAGTTTCCGGCCTCACTTTCGGCAGTAACTTCGATTGTTTGTTTACCATTTCCATCACTTAAAACGTTAAATTCAATAACATCAGATTCACCAGGCGCTATTGTTCTTAGTCCAGACCCTTCTCTCCTTAGAGTTACTCCTGTTTCTAATTCCTCTACTGAAACTCTAATTGTCTTATCATCTTTGGCAGTTTCATCGCCTCTAGAAGTAACCTCAATTTCAATGTATACATTTCCATCCTCTTGATCGTCAGGTATTGAAATTATTCCATTGACCGTAGCTTGATCGTCAGCTTCAACAGTAATTCCATTTTCTTCGAATTCCACCCACTCACTTTCGTCGCCTAATATCTCAAGATCAAAGGTATCAGTTCCATCGCCTTTGTTGTATATTGTAACACTGAATTCAACCTCTTGACCTGCAACAGATTCGGTATTTGTTGGGCTTGCAGTTATCTCAACTTCATAGTTAGTTGGATCATCAGTAACGTCTATTGTTAATTCCAGAGTCTCCGTAACATCACCTGCAGTTAAAATTATAGTCAAATCATATAATTCATACTCGGCATCTTCTGGAATTGTAATTTGAAGTTCAATATCCTTACTTTCATTACTCTTCATTTCCATTTGGTTTGTCATTGAACCCCAATCTTCTGCAGCTCCAACCATATCTAAGTAGAATGTATCGGTTCCAGACGCACTATTTTTAATGACGATATTAAATTCTAATTTAGCTCCAGGTTCACCCTCTTTGTCATGATTAAATGTAGATATTTCAGGTAAATGTATCATTTCAACACCAAAATCAATTTCCTTGTCATTATTTCGATGATTTTCATCTTCCTTTGTAGTTTCGACAATAATGGTGAATTCACCGGGATTATTACTTTCCCATTGCCATTCTAATGTCTCTTCTTCACCAGATTCCAAGGGTCCGATGATTTGCTGATTATCATTCCATATCTCATTGCCTTCGGAATCAAAAATAGTTGCTCTAACATCAATTGCACTTTGAGTCTCAGATCCATAGTTTTTAATTATGCTTGAAAAATATATGGTAGAGTTTTCTTTTACATCACTTTCTATTTTGAGTACTTTTACCCCAACGTCATCGGCTGCAGCAGAAGCCCTTAGCCAATCGAGAGCTCTTCCCACCATATCTTCTCTGTCGTTTGAAGTGTTTATTTTGCCAAACGTAAACGGCGATACAATAAGCCTGTAATCGCCTTCGTAATGTAGAGACATGTTGAAAACTTGAGAGTCTATGTCCCAATTGTCCATTCCATCTTCCATATCATCTGACAAGTGGCTTGTTGTACCTCCGTTTGAGGTTAATTCTACATCGTCAAAATACCAGCCTTCGTAAGTGTCTATAACTCCATCAGCACCAAATCTCCATTTCAATTTTATTTCTTCATTTGAAAAGTTTGACAAATCAAATGTTGCTTGTACCCATCCATTTGATTGGCCATAATATCCTGGCTCTCCATCTAATCCAGTAACAGACTGAGCAGGGTATCCTCCGTTAGGCTGTATTACTTCCCACGATACGCCACCATCTGTACTAATTTGTACATTACCGCCGTCATATGCATAACTTTCACTTTCAGTATCATAATAGTGTTGGAAAGTTAATTGAGCACCATTTCCGAGTGTGAATTGATTAGCAGTGTAGACAGAGTAATCCCATCCATTTTTGTATTCTCCGTCTCCTTTAGATTCGTCACCTATCCACATGGAATGTGTAGGACTGTTTGCCTTTCTATTTGGATCACTAACCGTATCTACTATATGCCACCAATTACTTCTGTCAGTATAAAACGCACCAATGGCTTCATCTCTAGGCCTTATCCAATCGGAATAATCAGAAAAATATATGCTGGTGTCTCCCATATCGTATTCAGCGTCACCGAATATTTCATCGTCCTCAACCCCCACGAGAGGATTTGGAGTTCCTACATTATTTCGAATATAATCAATCATAAAGTAGTCATATTCAAAATCGCCATTTTGTCTTGGTCCATCGCTTCCATTAAGAGCAGTCAAGAATTGCTGTCCCATAATCCAAAGACTTCCACCTTGATCAAGATAGTCTCTGATACATTCTTTCCAGCTGGTAATATTTCTTTGATTATGATCACCTTGAGTCCATATTACTACATCGTAATCACTCATCAAATCAATTGTTGGGTATGGACCTAATTCACCAAATGAGCCTAGTTCACTATCGTAAGGTATTGTGTAAACATCATAGCCTCTACTTTCCCCATCTGTGAAATATTGTTGTAGAGTAAATTTTAATCGTGTGTCTATTTTATCTACGTCATAATAGTTATTATATCCATTATTTTTACCGAAGTTCGCGTCAATTAATAGAACTTTATCACCTCCCTCTTGAGAATAGTAAAATGGAGTCGCTGAAATATCGCTACTATCTTCAGTTTCAGGATCATCTCTACTCGTCACTGTTACTGTGAAAGAATGTTCATTGCCGGTTGGTTCGAGTGTAGGCGCTATAACTACAACACTGAAATTTTCACTTGAGCCTGCGGTAAGATAAATGGAGTTTACGTGTGAAATTATTTTCCAATCGTCTTCCTGCTCAGCTTCTAAACTTATATCATAATATCCGCTATTTTCTCCAGTATTTGTGGCAGTAAAATTAAAAGCTACAGATTCTCCAGAAAGTACGTCTTTCGCTTGATCTTGAACTGCCAAAGCTACATTATATCCACTTTCTGCAATGTCAATATTTTCTTCTTTTGGATTATTACCTGCTCTTTCATCTCCAGTCAAAAGTGTTTCTACCCTTATTGTGTAAGTACCTTCGGGCCCACCTTCCCATGTCCATTCGAGAGTGGAATTAGTCTTTGATTCAAGTGAATCAATAGTTTGAGTTTCATTATAAACTTCAGTTCCATCATCTCTTGTAACTGTCCCTCTAACATCAAAATCATCTTGATCATTTGTTCCAAAATTGTATATTTCTGAAGTAAATGTTACGGTTCTTCCTGGTTTGGCAGTGTTAGGCGAATCTAATTTTTTTGTTCCAACATCATTTGGTATAGGAGGAAGACTGTAAACTGCAAAGTTATCAACATATAAGCCTTCAAGTTGAGTGAACGTATTAGATTCAAATCTAAGTCTGAATGAAACATCGTCTTCATACTCACTTACATCACTTTCAAAATAGAGCCATCCATTTTCATCAGCTCCATCATAATCACTTGAGTAATCTCCATCATCGCCAGGGAAAGTTTCTAAGAGTTCCCATTCTCCAGACTGATTTATTTCTAGGTTGACAAAATCATTTGGTCCATCAATTGCAAACCAAACCATAGCGGAGACATATTTTTCAGCACCATCACCTATGTCGAATGTTGGTGACTCTAATGAATCATTTAATGACGCACTGTATGTCTCAGTTTCTGGGTTTCCTAGGTACCATGAATTATCTCCAGAATATGATTTGTTACTATAATAATTCCATTCACTTTCTACAATGTCTGCCATCCAGTCTCCGTCACCGTCTTCAAAATCATCTTCAAAGTGAGTTTCAGTTCCACTGCTCACTTCAATATTATCAATATACCAGCCCTCATAGGCTTCAACACTCGAATCCGTTCCGAATCTAAATTTGAATCTTACATCTTGATTTGTATAATTTGCAAGACTAAAGGATGCAGTCTCCCAATCCGCAGTATCTCCTTCGCCTGAAGTTCCAGTATATCCAGGTTCGTTATCCAATCCAACCACGGCATCATCAGGGTAACCTCCGTCGGGATTGATTACTTCCCACGTTTCTCCATCATTAGTTGTAATTTGAACATTACCGCCGTCCCAGCTAAATTCAGTACTATACCAAATGTCAACAGACATTTGTGGATTCGTTTGTCCTAACGCAATTTCTTCACTTGTATAAACAGAAAAATCCCAATTATTGTCATATTCTCCGTCCCCTTTGGACTCATCTCCAACCCACATTGCATGAGTTGGACTTGAAGCTTCTCTGTTACTATCTTCATCAGTATCGATAAGGTGCCATGGATTACTCAATGATTTATAATCACTCCATCCATTTATCCCATCTTCCATATCATCACTAAACTCTACATCAACGCTTCGCATAATTGAGTCAATTACATCATTTTCAGGAATTTCATCATCTTCGTCAATTACTTTAGCTTCAAACCAAAAAGTTCCGTAGTCGTCAGTTTCCCAATCCCATGTAAGTGTTAAACTTTCACCGGGAGCTAGATCCTCAATATCTTCATTTCCTAAATTATCAATTACATTTCCAGCACCATCGTAAATTTTCCCACTTACTTCAGAATTCATAGTTACATCTCCACTATTGGTAACAATAACACTCATTTCCCTTTCTTCATCCTTTTCAGCAATCATTGGAGTAACACGAGCATCTTTTACCTCCAAATCGTAGGTTACATATGTATTAACTTTAATTATCTTTTCGTTATTTTCATCTTTTTCATCATCAGAGATGGTAGCCTTACTTTTGATTTGGTAAACATAATCTTCGTCATCAGGAGTATCCCACTCAAATTCAACATAGGTTCCAGTTCCCGCGTCCAATGAAATTGTTTCGGAGTCTGTAAAAGTATATGAGTTATTCAAACAAGTAATTTCTAATGAAACCTGAATACTATTTTGATCTTCCGTCCCTCTATTTCGGACTGTTACATTCACAATGTTGTCAACATTAGGCTCAACGGTTTCTCCATCTTTTGGGCTATTAAAACGACTTAAACTTACGTCATTTTCTAATTGCTCAACGAGGTATTCTAGAACATTTTCCATAAATTCGTCTCTGTCATCACTACTTGTTATGGAACTAAAGTCAATAGTCATGAAAACTAGCTTAAATTCATCTTCAGTTCTTATAGTTGAAATATTATAGTCTCCGTTCGAGCTTAGAACTTTTTCAAACCCACTTCTAGGATTTATATCATCGGCAAAATCTGAACTAATGGCGTCAGCATCGTACTCAACTCCATCCGAAATCGGGTCTCCGTCTACTCCATAAATAATGGTTGGTGTGGCTCTATCATTATCAGCATAACTAACTCCTAGATAATCATACTCGAAGTCACCACTGCTTCGTTCACCATCAGTAGTATCAAAATCATATAAAATATCCATGCCAATAACCCACATGGCACCTCCTCCTTCCAGATACTCACCTACATTTGTTTTGTCATTATCTGTAAAAGTAACATCAGTATCTCCACTTTGGTAATCAGTTCCGCAGGCCCAAATAATTAGCTGGTATTCAGATAGCGTGTCTATTCCAGGTGCGTCGGCGCTACTGTTGACTCTGATAACATCATAAGCTATAGGATTTGTTAAATTATCTAATGCATTTACATAGTATTGGTCAGTCTCTGTTCTACTTCCTCCGTTGTTCGGACTATTATCATCGTCAAGTAGTAAAATAGGTGGATATGAAGCAGTTATTGTTTCAGTCGCCTCATTATTGTCCTCATCTGATTCGGAAATTAATTCTTCCTCATCTACTATTATTTTTACAGTGTGTGTTCCGCCTACTGCAGTCCATTCAATTTCAGCATCAGCAGTATTTCCTCCAGGAATTGTAATTGTTTCTTTACCAATAAAGCTTGAATCAACATAAAAACTTACATTTGTGGTAACACTAATTAGTCCACTTGTTCCTCCATCATTAGCAATTTCAGCTGTAATAGTTACATCATCTCCACCAGTTGGGGAATCATCATCAAAACTTATTTCATTTATAGATAAATCAGGATCATTTTCATCAGCTAATGTGTTCATAGCTGACAGCGGTAGCATCAGCATGGCTAGCAGTAGAGCAGTTATTTTACGAGACATTTTTCTCCGTAATAGCCTAGGCCGTACAGATATAAAGATGTATTACACCCTACGGGTGTAAATTTTATGCATTAAAACGGAGTCATTTTCCAATGGTTTTTTCTCACTTTCTTCCCATTCTTGACCTATTTCTGGAAAATAAACACAATTTTCTCCAGTTATTTTATCAGGAACGAGCGTCATGTCGATGAAATCAGCTAAGCTCATGGCTTCCTCGTAGATACCAGCACCACCTATGAACCATATGTCACCCTCACACGTACTTACTGCGTCGTTGATACTATTGAAGCATTCAACATTATCAATCGAGCTTCGTGTAATAACTATATTTCTACGATCAGGTAAAGGTTTTATCGGTAAAGATTCCCATGTTTTCCTTCCCATAATGATATTTTTTCCAACAGTAAGTCGTTTAAACCTCTTTAAATCTTCAGAGTAGTGCCAAGGAATGGTATTATCTTTCCCGATAATGCCTTCAGGTGAAGTAGCTACTAGAATTCCTTTCATACTGCCACTTTAAAGCGAATGAATGGCTCAGGGTTATAATTTTTCAATTCGAATTTTGACATAATAGTCTCAGTATCTTTGTCTAATAAATCCATCACATCTTCTAAGCTTTTTATGCCTGGATTAATCACTAGCTCAGGTAAGGACTTTATTTTCCTTTTCGTTTGCTCAATTAAGCCAGGAATGTGATCATATTCATCCATGCTTCCGTCGGCTTTTTTTGTGTATATGTGAGCATCAACAAGGGTATGCCCAAAAGTCCCAACTTTCATATTTGATAAGTGTGCAAATAGATGCAATAAAAACGAATATCCTGCAATATTGTAAGGAACACCAAGGGCAACATCACAACTGCGTTGTGTTAAATGAACACACAATCTTGGTTCTCCATCTTTATCATACTGAACATTAAAAATGAATAGGAGATGACAAGGCGGTAAACCGCTTTTTTGAGCATTGCCTGGCGCCCAAGCACTAATCACCATTCTTCTGCTATTTGGGTTTGTTTTTAGAGTATTCAAAACATACTTTACTTGATCATTATATTCATCACTACCATGGATTGGAAATTTTCTCCAAAAATTTCCGTAAGCACTGGGCACATAACCCTCGTCGTCAGCCCAGTGATCCCAAAATTTACAACCGTGTTTTTTTAATAGGCCGATATGCAAATCTCCAGATAAAAACCACAAATTTTCTATGACTATATTCTTCCAAGAAATTTCTTTTGTAGTCAATAATGGAAATCCCTCGTTTAAGTCTATAGAATAGTTAATATTGAATGCTGATATCGTATCAACGCCGGTTCTATTTTCCTTTCTAGTTCCACGCTTTAAAACTTCATTTACCAAGTCAAGATATTGCTTCACTTAACCCCATTAAAGTGGCCCAATAAAGGCTTATTTCTTTTAGAAAATTATATATAATTTAGTGCAGTGTGTTTTGAATGCCATTTCGAATAATTGACCATGAGTCTAATGAAATTTTGCTAGAATCTCCACACGTCTCGGATTTAATAGAATATATCGATAAACATTCGGATGAGTATCTTGTCAAAGAATTAACAATATCTTAATTTTTTTTAAAAGAAATAATCAACTAACTAATATTTCAACGCTTTCAATAAGTCCAATATCATTTTCTGTAATTCCACCTTCATCAGGAGTTGTTGCAGTGATTCTTACAGAACCCTTCTTGTAAATCAGAATTTCAGGATAATGTCCAACTTCACTGGCTAGTTTGGCAACATGCTGAACAAAAGTTGCAGCAGATTCAAAGCTATCGAAAGCAAATTCTTTGCGCAAGCATCTGTAGACATCGTCGTACTCCCATCCATCCATTCCTTTAATGGCATCGGCAACATCATTGTCTTTCAATACCGCACTCATTAATATACCACAATACGATGCTATTTACCGTTTCACCTAATTAACTTATAAACATATTTTTAAGTGTAGAAATGTGAGTACTTCTTCATCAAAGTCATTTGGACTTCGTCAAGATTTTCCATTTGTTAGAATGTTTGGATTTTTCTTGTCAATATTCACAATGGCAGTAATGCGTTCTACTATTGATAAAATAGTACCAAGTCCATATTACTCTATAACTAACAAAAGTACTGGTGAAGATTATATAATTTTCACAGACGATGCAATTTGGATGCTAATTTTAATGCTCTTTGTTATATTTCTAACTCTCACTTTTATTATTCCCATAGTTCTTTACTTTAGAGGATTAAGCAAAT
>JAYYHK010000035.1:0-6313 GCA_036148495.1 Thermoplasmatota archaeon
AAGGGTAAGTGTACCACAGATCACATTTCTCCAGCAGGAATTTGGTTACAATTTAGAGGTCACTTAGATAATATTTCAGACAATTGTTACATTGGAGCGCATAATTCATTCACAGAAGAGCAAGGTACTGCAATCAATCAATTAGATGGCAGTAAGGGAAAAATTCCAAAGGTCGCACGTAATTATTATGAAAATAATCAGCCTTGGGCAGTTATTGCAGATGTTAATTACGGTGAAGGAAGTAGCAGGGAACATGCAGCAATGTCTCCTAGATTTTTAGGATGTAAAGTTGTCATCGCAAGAAGTATGGCACGTATTGCAGAGACTAATTTGAAGAAGCAAGGTGTTTTACCTTTAATTTTTGCTGATGAGTCTTCTTGGGATTTACTGAGGATAAATGATAGATTAACTATCAAAGGAATTGATGAACTAGGCCCAAATTCCAAGGTTACTGTAGAAGCAAAGCATAGTGATGGAACTATGGATACTTTCGTTTGTAATCACAGTATGGATGAATTACAGGTAGAATGGTTTAAAGCAGGTTCAGCCCTTAATTATTTGAGATCTCAAAACTAGTCACTTACAAAGCTGAATGTTTTACGCCAGTTCCAGAATTGACAGAACCAACAATCTGCGCATGTTCACCAAGAATTGATATAGATTTCTTCGCGTCATCCTTGTTAATAACAATTAACATGCCCATTCCCATATTGAACGTTCGGTACATTTCTTTATCCTCAACACTTCCTTTTTCTTGTAACCAATTAAAAACAGAAGGAACTGGTAGAGGATTATCGATTACATACTGAAAATTATCATTTATTCGACTAATATTGTCTAGTCCTCCTCCAGTAATGTGAGCTATTCCATGAACATCTACTTGATTAATCAAAGCCATTACTTCTTTCACATAAATTCTCGTTGGTTCAACAAGTTTCTTTCCAAGTTCCTTATCTCCATCAAATAACTTTCGAATCAAAGTATATCCGTTTGAGTGTGGTCCACTTGATTTCAGACCAATCAAAACATCTCCCTCTGATATTTTTGTACCGTCAATAATCTTGTCTTGTTTAACATAACCAACAGAAGTTCCAGCAATATCAAAACCATGAACTAATTCAGGTAATATCGCAGTTTCTCCTCCGGACAAAGTACAGTTAGATAGTTTACATCCTTCAGCTAATCCCATTCCAATTTTAGCCATTAATTCCTCATCCGGTTTGTCTAGGGCTACATAATCAACAAAACTTAATGGTTCAGCACCAACGCAAATTAGATCATTTGTATTCATTGCCACACAGTCAATTCCGACAGTATGGATTGAGTCCATTTCTTCAGCTAGCAATAATTTGCTACCTACACCGTCAGTACACATTGCTAATGCACCATCGCCGAGTTTTACTAATCCTGCAAATCCATTGTCTAGTTTTATAGCTTCACCATCGCCCTTTCTATTGACTCCTTTGATTTGGGCAATAAGAGCTTCAGTAGCTCTTTCACTTGCATCAATATCTACGCCAGCTTCAGAGTATGTGCTTACCATCTTGTTTACATCTTAGCGTAATAATTTTGCACAACTGTACTAACTTGTCCAATATCATCAATGTTACGTTGAACTAATGATTCAAGAATTTTCTGTCTATTTTGAGCCATCTCATCAAACTGTCTTGGTGCAACACCTGCAGCCTTAGATATTCGCTCACGTAGTTTACTTGGAACTCCTGTTTCCTCTAATTGATTGGTCTGCCCATTCCATTTGAATAAAGTATTTAGCCTTGGTTTACTGCCTTCTAAACCAGCTAATTCAGATACTTCTGTAATAGTTCGAATTTGCTTTCCATTAACATTTATTCTACTTTGCATTATGATTAAATGTAAAGCATTCATCATTATTGGAGGAACCTCCATAGGAGGATTGATTAATCTTGATACAGTCTCTTGCGCAGTATTTGCGTGAACAGTACCAAAACATCCGTCGTGACCAGTATTCATTGCTGTAAAGAGAGTTTTAGCCTCTGGCCCTCTTACTTCACCTACAATTATTCTGTCAGGCCTCATACGTAATGTATTTTTTAGTAAAGAATCCATATCAACTTCAGGTTCTTCAGGTTTTGTTGAGTTAAATGTTTCAAGTTGGACATGATGTTCATGTTTTAATTGAACTTCAGTTACATCTTCAATTGTTATTAATCTATCTTTTGAGGGAATAAATAATCCCAATACATTTAAAGTTGTAGTTTTACCGGAACCTGTACCGCCTGCAACCAAAATATTTGATGGAGCAGAACCCATTCCGTCAGCAAACATCCATAATAGTGAGGCTAGTCTTGGAGACATAGTTCCGAATTTCATCAAATTGACAACAGTTAGTGGATCATTCATTTGCTTTCTTATTGTCATTGTAGGGCCGTTCGGAGAAACCGGCGGAATTGTAGCATTTACACGACTTCCATCAGGTAATCTTCCATCCAAAAGTAAATTTCCAGGACCTACTTTTCTACCAACATATTTCCCAACTTTTTGAATTATTGAGGTAGCTTCCTCACTAGTTAACTTCACGTTAGTAACACACATACCATGTTTTCTATGTGCAACCATCACAGCTTTATCAGGATGATTGTACATAATCTCTTCAAGATTGTCGTCGTCTAGCAATGGTTTTAGAGCCCCATAGCTTGGAGATTTGACAGCTTTTGTTACTTGGTATAGAGGTCGCTCAGCATCAGGTCTTTCGACGATGTTGGCAGTCGGGTATTGTTCTATTATTCGGCCTTGTTGCATATTTATACGATTGATATCCTTAGTGCTAGTAACAGTGTAGTAGTAGCTATGAACATATACATTGGCATTCGCCATATTGCAGTCTTGGTTGTTTGTAAGATTACAGATTGCATCCAAACACCTCCAGCTCCTAACACCATCATATAGAAAAATAATGATTGATTCAATAAACTCAAATCAACGTTAAGTTCGAATGAACCAGCTTTACCACTGCCGAATACAGAGACAATTAGTCCCAAAAGAATTGGACAAATGACAGCTCCGCCCCACAGGATGAAGTTAGCAGTGCTTTGTGTTTTTGTGATTCTTTCTTTTCTCAGCATGTAAATTTCCCAAAACTCTTCAGAAATATTTTCGAGGGTAGTAGCGAAGCTTCCGGATGAACCCAATGCCACATTGAGTATGCTTACAATTCTAATAATCATAGGTGATTCAGTTTGTTTAGCAAAATCTCTCATCGCCATTCCAAATCCATCATCTCGCATTCTCTTTACCGCTTCACGAAGGAACAATCCCATTCTGTCGTTCCTACCAGATGCAATTGCATCCAAAGCAGATTCAACACCCATCCCTGCACGTAATTCTTCAGCAAGATCAGCTAGAACATCGGGCCATACTGCTTCTAATTCATTTATCTTATCTTGTTTTCTCTTTGCAGGAATATAGAATAATGTACCTATTAGGGCCCAGACTCCCAAACCTATCCAAATTATACTATGGAGTGATGACAACCCATCTCCACTTACTAAATCTTCCAATAAACTCATACGCCAGGCTCCTTTGCTTTGGTTTGTACAATCATTCCAGCAATTATTATTGTTGCAGTAATGAACAATGCAGGTACGCAAACATCAGGCATTGTTGGAGTATTACCTAAGAATCCACCACCAGATGCTTTAGCAGATTCAACTAATCCGTTTACAACAGCTCCAATCACCACAATAATTGGAATCAATATTGAAACTATAATGAATTGCTCTGAAGTTGAAGATAGTCCTTCTATAAAATTATCTAAATTTACGCGTCTTTCTTTCGCTTCTTTTTCAGCTATAGATCTAAGTCTGTCGATAACGTTAGTATCTTCTTCAATAGACATTATCAAACTTGAAAGAACTTTTCTTAATCCTGAAGAATCAGTGTTTCTCATCTGAGTTCGAATAGCATCGCTAAAGTTTTTTCCACCTTCAGTATCTCTAAATATTTGCTTGAAAATACCACTTAAATCACCATAGTCTTCGTCAGCAACATGCTTCATTGCTTCTGCAACACCTACGCCAGATTCTAATAGAACTTCAATTCCTCTAATAGCAAAGAGTAGTTCTTGGTCAACGGTCGCCATAATCTATCAATAAAACCCCATTATAAACCAATTAACCTTCTAAATCTTTTCGTTTTTTATGAACTCCCGATAGGTACTAAAATTTAAATAAAAAGAAAAAACCATTGCCCATTCACACAATGCAGTTAAGTTTAGATAAACACTTCTTTCAGTATTCACATCTGGCGGATTTTCCATTCGATGAAAAAAATCGTCTCTTTTTTCCAACATATCTAAATTATCTAGTACACTAAAAACTGCCATCATTATGTAAAAAAACCACCCTGCAACTAAAGCATATTTTCGAACATTATTATCTAGATTATTTTTCCGCATCAAGTCGTAGCTAAATGTTGAGGTAACCAAATACGTTGTGAAAAGAGTGAACGCAGTTATTCCATGTAATACAGGGAATTCTTTCCAGTTAAAGCTAACAGTGATTATTCCACATATAGATCCAATAGTTGCCGCTATCCAACTAATTCGAGCTCCCTTTACATAGAAATCACCTAGATTCTTAGCCAAGGGTTGGAATAAACGATAAAGTACTTGAATAACCAAAAATGTTCCAAACAAGCTTATCCCTAAGCCTGTTGAAAAAATACTTTCTTCAGGTTCTGAGAATGGCATTTCCGAGATTATTGGAATGAATGGCGCTACGCGCCCGCTTGTGGTTGAAACGATGTATGTCGTTATTAATGTAAATATTCCTAAAATAATACTAAATTCTAAAAGTAATTTAGCACTATTCTTCATTCAATACCGCTTGTGCTGCAGCTAATCTTGCAATTGGTACTCTGAAAGGCGAACATGAAACATAATCCATTCCTACTCCATGGCAAAAGTGAACTGATTTTGGCTCTCCGCCATGTTCGCCACAGATTCCAACTTTAAGATCTGGTTTTGTTTCACGGCCTCTTTCAATTCCCATTTTGACCAATTCGCAAACACCTTCATCCAAACTTGCAAAAGGATCTTCAGGCAATAATTCATTTTCTAGATATGCAGGCATAAAACCACCAGTATCGTCTCGACTAAAACCAAATGCCATTTGTGTTAAATCATTAGTTCCAAATGAAAAGAATTCAGCAGTTTCAGCTATTCGATCAGCTACGAAACTTGCTCTTGGAATTTCCATCATTGTCCCAACCATGTAATTGTCTAGTCCTTCAATATTGTTTGCTACATCTCTTACAATTTTTTCTTGGTGATTATATTCAGTTTCCATTCCAGTTAGAGGAATCATAATCTCCGGGAAAGTGTTTACGTTTTCACTTGAAAGTTCAGCTGCAGCTTCTAGGATAGCTCTGGCTTGCATTTCAGTTATTTCGGGATGAGTTATTCCCAATCTAACTCCTCTATGTCCCATCATTGGATTAGATTCTTTTAAGGCATCAGATCTTCTTTCAAGTTCTTCAGCGTCTATGTTTAAAGCTTCAGCAAGTTTCTTTTGTCTTTTTGCATCGTGAGGAATGAATTCATGCAAAGGAGGATCCATTAATCTTATGGTAACTGGAAGTCCTTGCATTGCTCTCAATGTTTCTTTAATATCATTCTTCATGAAGGGGAATAGTGAATCCAAAGCAGTTTTTCTCTCATCTTGATTATTTGCCATAATCATTTCTTGTAAGTGAAAAAGTGGCTCCTCTGAACCCTCTCCATAGAACATATGTTCAATTCTGAAAAGTCCAATACCTTCAGCACCAAAATCTAATGCTCTTTTAGCATCAGCTGGTGTTTCTGCATTTGTTCTTACCTTAAGTCTTCTTACGTTGTCACACAGTCCTAAGAAATGTGTAAGATAATCACTAGTTATATCAGTTTCAATTAATGGCAGTTCACCTTTGTATACTTTTCCTGCAGTTCCATTAAGAGTTATTTCATCTCCCTCATTAATTGTAACATTTCCGACGGTGAATTTCTTTTTAATAGAATCGACTTTCATTTCGCCAGCACCAACAACACAGCACATTCCCCAACCTCTAGCGACTAGAGCGGCGTGGGAAGTCATACCTCCTCTTGAAGTTAAAATTGCTACAGAAGCTCTCATTCCCTCTACATCCTCAGGATTAGTCTCTTCTCTGACCAATACAACTTTTTCACCTTTTGCAGCCCAATCGACCGCGTCTTGCGCAGTAAAGACGGCTTTTCCAGTTGCGCCACCGGGCCCTGCAGGCAAGCCTTTTGCTAGAAGATCAGTACTTTTTTCTACAT
>JAYYHK010000036.1:0-73830 GCA_036148495.1 Thermoplasmatota archaeon
TTAAAAATCCCCAAAAAATTAGAGCATGCGCATATCCAGCTACCTTGTCCTCTACAACCTTCCTTTGTCCAAGCCAATCAGTTAAGAACTCTTTCATTCTTTGGTTCCAAGAGTTAAATCGATCATCATCTTTTCCTAGCCTAATTAATTTAACTATAAATCCAACTTGGTAAACATGTGCGCCTATTGCAATGGCAGACCAGATTAACAAAAAAACGTACCAGCTTATTCCGAAATAATCATGAAAAGGTGTCATTGCGCTTAATTTCTATCCTCACACTGTATATTTAAGTATCACCCAAATCTACCTTAACTCTAAATCTAGCGCCGTCTTCAACATCTAAATCCCTTCTTAGATATGTGGGCGATATAATTTCTACAACTCTTTTGTAATGAGTACGCTTTGGAGATATTATCGCACATTTCTCAACAACTGTACCATCATTCTCAAGAGTACATTTGAATATCCAAGCTTTACCAAAAGTTCTACCTTCTTCTTCAAAGCCGTTTATTAATATTCCTTCAGCGGCCTTCATAGCTTCTATCTTAGGCACTTCGTCATCTTCTAGTCTTAAGTTGAAAGTTCCTTTGTAAGGTATCCAGCTT
Organism: Thermoplasmatota archaeon; assembly: GCA_036148495.1. Classification (GTDB taxonomy): domain Archaea; phylum Thermoplasmatota; class Poseidoniia; order MGIII; family CG-Epi1; genus CG-Epi1. The sequence goes on from JAYYHK010000036.1 coordinate 607, forward strand.
AACTTTTCACTAAACTGTTCCATATATCCTTCTTTTGAGATATAGTAGCCACCTTCTCCTAGCCCTGTCTCCAGAGTTCCTATCATTTCTACATTCTTCTCAGTTCCAAATATTAGTCCATATTCTGTAAATTCTCTTCTTAAGGTTGCAAGACCTTTTTCATTGATATTAACAATCTGTCCACCTTGCGCATATTTTTTTTCAATATATCCTCTTTGCGCTAGATTAATAATATGCCTTGAAGCAGATTGTTGGCTGATTTCTAATTTTTTACCCAAGTCTGTAGATGATATGTGGACAGAGTGTCTAGTAGCTCCCTGTAATGCTAAAGTTTTAAGCGTTCTTAGTAAAATCGGTCTCATACGTAATTACCAATTATTGAGTATTCAATAGGATATTAATAGGTATTTCATGTTTTATTCAGTTCAATTTTCTTATTTTTAACAAAATAATAGCTCAATTAGCTTTTAATAGTCCACTACCTAAGAATAGAAGGTGTAAATTGACATGAACACAAACAAACTACAAGTTTTTGTCTTTGCCATGCTCTTCGTTGTCGGTGCTTTCACTGGCTGTGTTGATGAGGATGACGAAACAACAACCGACAATTCGATCAAAATTGGATTTTTGAATCCAATTACTGGTCCGCTAGAGCCTGATGCAGCTGGCTTCAAATGGGGTGCAGACCAAGCTATTAGTGACTTGGCTAAAATGTATCCTGATGAAACATTCAAGCTAATAGAGCTTGATTCTGGATGCAGTGGCGATGTTGCAGGACCTGCAGCACAAACACTAGTTGATTCTGGTGTTGTTGCAGTAGTCGGAGCAGCCTGTTCTGGAGCTTCAATGTCCGCTAACGCAGTTTTGGCAGCAGCAGGAATTCCAATGATTTCCTACGCTAGTACAAACCCAGGTCTAAGTGACGAAGCAAAATATCCACACTTCTATCGTAATGTTCCAAGCGACGCAATTCAAGGTCCAGCAGGAGCAGCTATGATGGCAGATGCAGGAGTAACCAACGAAAGTTTGGCAATTTTGCACATGACTAACGATTATGGATCTGGATTGGCAGATTCAATCAAAGCAGCATGGGAAGAAGATGGTAAACTTTGTTCTGCAGGAATGCAAGGATATGAAGAAACTACAACTAATTTCGATGCGATGGTTGCAAATGTGACTGGTGCTTCAGACTGTAACGCAGTTTACCTATCATCTTACATCACAGATGCAGCTGGAATCCTCGAAGCACTTGCTGAAGCTGGATTTACCGGACATGTTTTCGGTGGAGATGGACCTGCAGGTATCGGTCTCTTTGATAAGTTGACCAATAACGCTACAGCAGTAAACTTCACAGTATCAGCACCACGTGCAGGTACAACCTACGGAGATTTTGAATCAAGATACGATGGTAATGCATCAACAGTGGGCAGTATCAAAACATACGTTTTGACAGCTTATGATGCTACTATGATTATTGGAAAAGCAGCTATGACTGATGGAACAATAGTCGCAGGTATCGAATCCGTTGGAACAAACTACGAGGGAGCTTCCGGAATCATCAATTTCCTACCTAACGGAGATATTGGTGGTAATGGATACGATTTCTGTACCTACGGTGGAGACGATGCAGCAGGAACATACACTTGCAGCAAGTTCTGGACCGCAGAGAACGGAGTCGAGTCAGCATAGAAAAAGTCCAAATTTAATTTGGAAAACGTAAGAGCGCTGCAGCAGGTTCACCGAGCCTGCTGTGGTGTCATACACGTTTCTTAGGGATTTAATTTTTTTAAGTCGGCTTTTGATAGGAATGTGTTATTAGGTTTAATATGATAAAAGCTGACTTAATCAATAATTGGAACTCGCTTACTGGGCTAGTTCAAAGACTAATAATAGTATTTTTTCTTTTTTTGGATTCTTATATTGGTTTGATATATCAAAGAGGATCTCTTAACTTTATTGATTTAATTTTGTTGGGTAGCCTACCTCCTGATTTCGTATGGTTACTTCAAACATTTCAAATGATATGCATGGGATTTTTACTTGTAAAGATATTATTTGATGATGTGCCACCCTCTAGATTGCGAACTGTCATAATGTGTTTATCTCCGTTTTTATTAGTATTGCACGTTCTTCTATCCCTTCACATTTTAATGCTTGGCCAAGGCTTGGTAGCTAATCTCACATTCAATCTAGGTACAATCGGTATTTCAACACTAACGTGGTCTTCAACTTACCTTGCTATTGCGGTAGGTTGTACGTTAACTTACAGTGTCCAGAGGTATGGTAATTTTGCCCAAAGCGAGTTTTTCATGTTGGGAATGTATGTAGGAATTGCATTTATGTGGACAGACTTACTATTTCCAATTAGCGAAGCTCCATCAGATGGAACTTTGGTATGGTCCTTATTTGCATACGTTGTTTTAGGTGCTTTCGTTTTAACAGGTATAGCTGGAGTTATCATAGATCGTTTAGTTTTCAAAGGATTTAGAGATAGTAAATCTTCATCAGATGTAATGATGATAGCTTCTTTAGGCGTTGCAATGATTCTTAGATCCTTAATCTATTTGCGTTTTGGGTCTAACACTAAACGTTTTGTTCCAGACAAAGATTGGATGTCAAGTGAACAACGGTGGGAAATTTCTACGCATACTGCAAAAATAAATCTAGGAAATTTAAATTGGCCAGTTATCGAAGAAAGCACTACTAACTATGCATATAATAATGCCTTTTTGCCGATTGTAATTTTCACCAGTGTATTTCTTTTAGTTATACTCCTAAATTATACACGTTTAGGTCGCAGAATGAGAGCTGTTGCAGATAATCCAGAGCTAGCGGCTAGTAGCGGAATTAATGTTGAAAGAGTGCAGATGGCAAGTGCATTCTTGTCTGCAGGAATATCTGGTCTAGGTGGGGCGGTTTTCGGACTTACGGTACTATTCAGTCCACAAACAGCCTTTACCCTTCTCTTACCTGCTTTTGCAGTTATAGTTCTGGGCACCATAGGCTCAGTGCAAGGCGCAATTGTAGCTTCTCTAATTATTGGGTTTGTAAGGGCTATTTCTGAGCCAGTCTTATCAGGAATAGGAAATCCTTTAGAGAGAACAAATTATTTTGCTCTCGCAGGGGTTACTCCATATGCAATAATCATAGCAATTTTATTGATTATGCCTGAAGGAATAGGTAAAGCCTATGAAGAATGGAACATAGAAAGGATACGAAAACGTGCGGCAGTCAGAAGGAAATTGAGTGCAACAAAATCGACAATTTTAGGAGTTCTGTTTGGTTGGGCAGGTGCCCATCACATTTCTCAGGGAAGAAATTCCCGCGGTTGCTTAATGCTAGTTCTAACGATAAGTTCGTACATTCTGGGAATGTCCTTGTCTTTCATTCGTGAAAACTCATTTGCTGGCCAGGGTAAGTTATCGCCTCCTGAAGGCCTTAACTCAAATATGCATGAAACTTGGCTTTCAGTTGTTGAAAGGGAGCAAACACTGATTGAGATATTAGGCCTATTTGGAGATATATTGTGGCCTTGGGTTCCTATCTTTATTTGGTTATTTGCAATTTATGAATCTTATTTAATATACAATAATCAATACAAAGATTTATTGCAAAACCCTAAAGCAAGAGTTATGGATTTTATTGACAAATATACTGTACTTTTATCAGAACGATTTAAGTCCTCTAAAGACAGATTTCAATTTGCGCCAAGTGAGTCTAAGTATACGGATTATGTTAATGAATATCTTCATAGTATTAATTCATTTGTTGGGGGAAAGTTTAGCCAATTATCTTCTACATTTTACGAAAAAGTCGGTGCGGAGTACGGTAAGGAATCAGAGAAAGGATCAAATGCTTTATTTTTAGTATTTCTCCTGATATTAATTTTAGTTGTCAGCTGGCTTCCGTCAGTGAATGATTTTACAAAATTACTCCAGGTCTCAAATTTTCTAATTACGCTTTCTATTTTTTTACTTTTAGCTTTCTCCTTGAACATTCACACAGGAATGACTGGTCTAGTTAATTTTGGAGTTATTTTCTTTGTAGCTATTGGAGCAATAATTGTTGGAGTTTTAACTGCATCAAGTGATGTATTTGGTTACGATTGGCCTATATTTCCGGCTTTAATTGTCGCAGTAATTGTAGGCGGCTTTTTCGGATGGTTGTTAGCCTATCCTACAGCTAGATTAAGAACAGATTACTTTGCAATTATTACCATTTCATTGGGTGAAATATTAAGGATATTGCTAATGGGAGAGCCTCTTCTTCGTGTTGGAGGTAATGCTTCAGCCATTGGAATTCAGTCTTATCCTCTGCCCTTACAGGAGTGGTGGTTTTGTGGTTCAGAAACGCCAGTTTCCTCAACTGGAACTAAATACTCACCGTTAGCTTGTTCAGCAGATCCTGAAATAGACAGTATGGCACGTAAAGTAGCCGAACTTCTAGAAGTGACTGGTATTGATCTAGAAGGCAAAGCCGCGCCTTACATGCTACTTTTATCAATAATGGGAATATTTACTGCACTGGTCGTTTGGAAAGTGTTGGATATTTTATTCAAATCACCTTGGGGTAGAATTTTGCGCTCCATAAGGGAAGATGAAGAAGTTGCTCAACATCACGGACATGATATTTTCACTCACAAAGCTAGAAGTCTTGCATTAGGAGGAGCAATTGCAGCCTTAGCTGGGGCCTTTTGGGCATGGAAGCTAACAGGTTTTCAGCCTAGTTTCATGTCTCCTGCTAAATCCACATTTTTGGTTTGGGCCGCTTTCATTATAGGAGGTGCAGGTAATAACAAAGGAATGTTAATAGGAGCCATGATTATAACTCTCACAGAGTTCCTCTTTAATGTTTTAGTGGCAGCTCAAGGTAGTTCAACACTTCCTCTGGCAGATACTTCCTCATTTATTGATGAAAAGTTTGTTTGGATGGTAACGTCTCCATTAGAAGTTGGCTCCATATTGTTCATAATCTCAGTTGCATTATTGTTTTTGAGGAAATATGAATTTTCTGAAGTATTCTTTTGGTTTTCTCTTATTTTCATTGTATGTCACCTTGTCTTTGATGACCGTTCAATTGACTTGGTATTTCCCGAAGCACTAGGAGGAATTAAAGCCCAGATGACTTACATCAAATTGATGCTAATTGGATTGCTGATTATGCTATCGTTAAAGTATAATCCAAAGGGTTTACTTCCTGAAGTTCCATATCGTCCCGAGCGTCCAAAGGAGGCCGTGAAAGATGAGTAATGTTCTAAAAGTAGATAAGATACGTAAAGAATTTGGAGGTCTTGTCGCAGTTAAAGACGTATCATTTGAGGTTAATGAAGGTGAATTTATAGGATTAATTGGTCCAAATGGTTGTGGTAAATCTACAACTTTCAATTGTATTAGCGGTTCCCTAGAACAAACTTCAGGAAAAGTTAATTTCTTTGGTAAAGATATTTCAAATTTAAGACCAGACGAAATCCAAAAAATAGGTATGACTCGAACTTTTCAACATACGAGATTATGGCGTGAAATGACTGTAATTGAAAATTTATTAGTTCCTCCTAGAGATCAATTTAAGCCAAGTATTTGGAAATCAATTTGGGAAGGCAGAGAGAACGAAAATGAAGTTAATCGCTTATCGAGAGCATATGAAGTGCTTGAGCAATTAGAAATTCCTCATATGGCTAACAACCTTGCAAGCGAACTGTCTGGAGGCCAGAGTAAACTCGTTGATATTGGGAGATCAATGATGGGAGAACCTAAGTTACTTCTACTTGATGAACCTGTTGCAGGAGTTGCAGGTCCACTTGCCATGAAAATATTTTCTAACTTAAGGAAATTAGTTGATGATACCGGAATTTCAATTTTAATTATTGAGCATAATATGGACTTTGTCTTGAGACAGGGAGTAGATAGAATTGTAGTAATGAATGAGGGTGAAGTTCTCATGGTAGGATCTCCTGATGAAGTTAAAGGAAGTAATGAAGTTATAGCTGCATATCTGGGTTCCTCTGAAGATTGGGAATGGGAAAAATTGGCACAGGAGGGAGACTAATGGCAAGATGGCTTGATGTTAAAAATATTGAAGGTGGTTACGGTTCCGTCAAAATTATTCACGGAATCGATATGCATGTTGATGAAGGTGAATTTGTGACAATTATTGGTCCTAACGGCTGTGTAAAATCGACTCTAATCAAGATAATTTTTGGAATAGCAACTCATTATGGAGGAGTTGTTATGCATAAAGGAGATAATGTTTCTGGTTGGAGAACAGATAAATTAGCATCTAGGGGGATAGCTTATGTTCCCCAGGTGGATAACGTATTTCCTTCACTATCAGTTGAAGAAAATCTACAAATGGGTGGAAATTCTCTCCCAAACAGCCTTTTGAATGAAAGGATAGGGCATGCTTTGGAAATGTTTCCAGATTTGAAGAACCGAACTCACGATTTGGCCGCATCTCTGTCAGGTGGAGAAAGACAGATGTTAGCAATAGGAAGAGCATTGATTAATCAGCCGGATTTTTTATTGTTAGATGAGCCTACTGCAGCGTTAAGTCCTCTTTATCAGCAACAAATTATAGAGAGAATTGATGCACTTAGGGAAGTTGGTATTACCGTTTTGATCGTAGAACAAAACGCAAGACTATCCTTAGCTAGATCTGATAGAGGATATATCTTGTCTAACGGTAAGGTTGTCCATACAGGAAATGCTGAGGACATACTAAATGACCCTCACATTAATGAATATTTTTTAGGTACTAAAGGGGATTAGTTTCTTGGGTACTCAAAGAGCTTCCTACAATTCTAGATTAATTTATATTTTAATGTTTTTTGTAGCTTTTTTCTGGGGTTTAGCTTGGCCCGTCGGAAGAATTCTTGCAACAGACTTGTTGAACTATCCATTCTCAGTGATGTTTTTAAGGTACATATTTGCAGTTCCAGTTTTATTCGGCTGGCTTTGGTTTAAGGAGGGAAATGTCATTCCTTTGAAAAGAGATTACAGCTATTTGCTGTTGTTGGCTTTTACTTCTGTTTTTCTTTATCAGGTTGGTTACATGTATGGAATGCAAAAGACAGCAGCATCAGATGCTTCTTTGATTATAGGATTTAATCCTGTGTCGGTTTCAATATTATCTGTTTTTATTTTATCGCACAATTTGACCCGAAATGGAGTCTTAGGTATTCTTCTTAGTTTCATTGGAGTATTATTGATATTTTTAGCATCACCTAACCTAGATATCGACTTTTATGACCGGATAGTTGGTAATGCATACATAATGCTCGGGGCTTTTGCATATGCTATTTACGTAGTATCTATGCGTAGATATGTTTTACTTACCCAGCATAAACCTTTGAGTTCTCTTGCTACAATTTCATGGGCGTCTTTAGTTGGGTGCATTCTTTTTGTCCCCTTTGTAATTTTAGAAGCTCCATGGGAACGTATTTGGAATAATCAAGAGTGGTTACTAATTGCTTATCTCGGAGTATTGTCTACAGCTCTGTGTTATGTCTTTTTTGCAATGGGGATTGAAACTATCGGGGCAAATAAGGCAGCTAGTTTCATAAACGTTGTACCTATATTTGGAATATTGTCAAGTTGGATATGGATTGGAGAGAATCTGGGATTTGTGCAGATTATTAGTTTTATTTTAATTTACTATGGAGTAAAATTAGTTAATCAACAGCCAGCAGAAGAATTGCGAAAAGAATAATTTAGCCTAGGCTAAACTTTTTATTGACATAGTCTAATGGACTGCATGGATTCTGTAGCTGTAGAAAATTATCTAAAGTCATTGTGGCAACTTGGGTCGGCTGACGTATCAACTTTAGATTTAGCGAATCATTTGAGCGTAGCACCAGCTTCAGCAACAAAGATGGTTAAACGACTAACGAAAAAGGGTCTTGTCAATCATACTCCATACAAGGGCGCTTCACTAACGCCAGAGGGAGAAGCTAGGGCATTATCTGTAGTCAGAAGACATCGCCTTCTTGAGACTTTTTTGTCTCAGACTCTGGATTTAGGCAGCGAGCAACTTCACGATGAAGCAGAACGTTTAGAGCACGCTTTATCTGATGATCTTGAAAAATCGATAGCAGAATATCTTGGAAATCCTACTAGAGATCCTCACGGACATCCAATACCAGGTCCAAATGGGGAATTACCTTCAGATAATGATTTAACGTTAATCAAAGCTCCTCACGGTGTTAATTTGAAAATCACCCAAGTTCCGGATAGGAATTCTGAAATGCTAACTTGGCTTAAAAAAGAAAATATTCTTCCAGGTAGAGAAATTAGTATAATATCTGAAGATAAATTTGGTGACTGCGTTTCAATAATATTAAATAAATCTGAAAAACGTGTATCACTTTCAGTTGCTAGTCAAATTTTTGTTTCAATGGAGGAAAGAGATTGAATAGAAAAATTATCAACAAAGATCTTTCAAAAATTTCCTTTGAAGCTTTTTTAGATTTGTGGAAGATCAGACACCGTCGTATTGGTGTCTTGATTATTATTCTATTTTATGCATTTTTTCCAGGTGAATTAGGAGAAGTTACACGTTTGTCATTATTCGACGCTTATATACAAGTTACAGTTTTTGTTGCAGCGACATTATTACTATTTTTTAGCCTTGAACATTTTTTTAAAATGGATGTTGGTATTTTATTGAAAAGAGGAGAAAATTGGCAAGTACCTATGGCTAGTTTTCTAGGAGCACTTCCAGGCTGTGGAGGTGCGGTTGTAGTTATTACTGCATTTGCAAGGGGGAATATTCGTTTAGGCGCTATGGTTGCAGCGCTAATTGCTACGATGGGTGATGCAGCTTTTTTACTTTTAGCTAAAGAACCTATTACTTATCTGAAGTTGATGGGAATTTCTATCTTTGCAGCAATAATCAGTGGATGGCTTGTGGATAGATTTCATCAAGGCGAGCTTTACAGTTCAGAAGTCAATAAATTAGATTGTAAAAGTATAGGAAATCTTAGGGATAGGGATAAATTGTTCATAGGCTTTGCAGCACCAGGATTAATACTGGGAATTATTCAACTTGCTCAAATTAACGTGGCCGATTTTGGATTATTGGTTGTTTCTTTAGGTCTTTTAGGAGCATTTCTTTCAATTGTCATTTGGGCAGTTTCACCAATAAATGCAGTATCTTCAAATGAGGATCACCCATTCACCAGGTCTACGGAGGAAGCTTCTTTTGTAACTGTTTGGGTAATTGCAGGTTTTCTGGCCTATGAGTATGCATATTCTTTTTTTGGATTAGATTTGGAGGTTCTCGCCGATGCTGCGTGGTTATTTTTACCTCTCATTGTAGTTCTCGTTGGTTTTATACCTGGATGCGGTCCCCAAGTCTTAGTTACTACGTTATACCTTAATGGCATAATTCCATTTGCAGCACTAATAGGAAATGCAATTTCTAACGACGGTGATGCATTGTTTCCTGCAATTGCATTAACGCCTAGGATGGCAATTATAGCAACACTTTACAGTGCCATACCAGCTTTAATTATTTCGTATTTTTTCTTATTTATAGGTTAATCGTTACTAAATTAGTGTCTAATGTTATGCTTTTCAAAGTATTTCTGATGGTATTCCTCAGCCTTCCAAAAAGTATCAGCTTTAGTTATTTCAGTAACAATTTTCTTGTTTAGTTTCTTTTGAAATTCATTAAGCGATTTTTGAGCTAGCTCTTTTTGCTCTTCATCGTAATAAAATATTGCAGATCTGTATTGATTACCAATGTCTGGCCCCTGTCTGTTTAACGTGGTTGGGTCATGTTTTTTCCAAAATGATTCAAGTAAGTCTTCGTAACTTATTACAGTTTCATCGTAATTAATCATGACGACCTCGGCGTGTTCTGTTGAATTACTACACACTTGCTCATATGTGGGATTTGAAGTTTTACCTCCACTATATCCAGACACAACCTCACTTACACCTTCTAATTTAGAAAAGTTGTATTCAACACCCCAAAAACATCCAGCTCCAAACATTGCTTTTTTCATTATTTTACCCTTGAAGCAATCCAGTCCTTGAAAAGCTTCATTCCTTCTTCCAAATCCTCTATGTTAATTCCTGAAAAGGCTAGTCTTATGTACGAATCAGCTTCATTGTTTAGTGGACGTCCAAAATGGTGTCTTCCACAGAAGCTTACTCCTGTGTCCTTAAGAATAATTTTTCTAAACTCTTCTACGCTGTCGAATCCTGTATTCTTTAATAAATCTGTTATTTTTGGGAATACATAAAATCCAGCTTCAGGCATATGGGTTTCTATTCCTTCAATATCATCCAGGATATTTACAAGTAAGTCGCGTCTTTTCTTTAAGGCATCTAGAATATCCTGCGTTTCTTTTTTTGGGGCTTTTAATCCAGCTAAACCTGCATATTGAACAAAGTGTGTTGTACATGATTCCATGTTAACATTCAATCTATTTATCTGTTCAATTATTTCCTTTGGGCCAATAGAAGCTCCAAGCCTCCACCCAGTCATTGCAAATTTTTTTGAAAAGGTATACATTGTTAACGTTCTTTCATACATCCCAGGAAAGCTTGCTATCGATCTAGGTTCTCCCTCATAAAGCGTATCGAAGTAAGCATCATCTGAAATTAAAAACATATCATTTTCAATAACAAGCTTTGCTAATCTCTCTATTTCATCATCAGATGAAGATGCTCCTGTTGGGTTGTTGTAATTATTGTAAAAGATGTGCTTTGCTCCATTGCCAATTCCACTTTCAATTGCGTTAAAGTCAAGCTTCAAGCCCTCAGAAGTATTTACGTATCCATATGGTATCGCAATTCCTTTGTAAAATTCTATCTGAGATTCATATATTGGATATCCTGGGTTAGGATAAAGAACAGAGTCTCCTTTTTCCATTGTCGCAGCAATATATTTTCCGATGCTAGGTTTCCCACCAGGTTGTATTGAAACATTGTCCATATCATATTTAATTCCTCTAGCTTCCCCAACATCTACAGCTAAGGCTTCTCTTAATTCAGGAATTCCGGGTGCTGGACAATATCCTGTTTTACCTTGATTTATGGCTTCACTAACAGCATTACAGATTGTCTTTGGTGTGGGTAAATTGATGTCGCCTAAATGGAAAGGATATATTTTTTTGCCAGTAGCGGCCAATTCGGCAGCTTCTGCGGAAACAGCAAATGCTGTTTCACTTCCCAAAAGACTCATTCTGTTAGCAATTTTCATCATACTTTGAATAAAACTAGGGTTTTATTGTTTGCGTAATCTTTATACGGATACATTAATAGATTGAATTATGGTAAGCGAATGGCGTAAAAATCTTGATAAATTTTTGCAAGAACATATGCTCGCAGTTAGCTTAGTGTTTGCAATAATTAGTGGATTCATGACTTACGTAGGAATGATGGGTGAATTTTATTCAACTTCCTCATTATCTCCTGACATGATACTAGATGTCATCGGAGATTACGATATTTTCGTATTCATTTTTGGCTTGATTATTTTTGGTTTTTCAGCCTATTATCTTTGGTTAACTAAGCACTACATGGATAGATTTGAAGAGATAATATCTACAAGCTCTAAAAAAGAGTTCCAAAGGAATTGGACTGAAATAGAGCAGATAGCACGGTATCAACTTCCTAAAGAGTACAGAAAAAGAGTAGCAGAGGCACGCAAGAAGTTTGGTTTGAAGTAATTGAGAAATTTTATATAGAAGACTTTTTACTCTAATTAGAGGTTAACAACCTTAGGTTCATTACTGATGGAATTGGAAGAAAAATTTGAAGAAACAAATAACGACGACGAATCTGTTGTCCCTGACGAAAAGTCAGTTGATGAATTATCAGTTCTTAAGAAGGAATTGGAAGATGTGAAAGATAAATTTGCGCGTTCAATGGCTGATTTGGACAATTTTAAGAAGAGAATCGAAAGAGATCGTGAGCAACAAAATCTTAAAAGTAAAGGTTTAGCAGTATTAAACTTTCTTGAAGTTGTGGAATTAATAGATAAGGCATCTAACTCAGACTACCCTGATTTAGCCAGTGCTGTTGAAGGCATAGGTGGGATTCAAAAGTTTACTAAATCATTTTTAAAATCAATGAAAGTTGAAAGATTTAATCCTGTTGATGAACCCTTCGATTTCCGTTTCCATGAAGCATTAACAACAGTAGTTAACGAAGATATTGAACCTCATACAATAGTGGATGTGATTCAAGCAGGATATTTAATTGAAGGAGAGCTACTAAGGCCTGCAAAGGTAGTAGTATCCAAAAAAGAAGAAAAAAAAGAACAAGAAGAAAAAGGTGAGTAAAAAGTGGCAAAAGAAGTTATAATTGGCATAGATTTAGGTACGACAAACTCTGAGGCAGCCTATCTCGAGGGAGGTAGACCTGTAATCATACCTTCAGCAGAAGGTTCGACCTTTGGTGGTAAGATGTTCCCGTCTGTAGTGGCATTTACCAAAGATGGTGAGAGAATTGTAGGAGACCCAGCTAAAAGGCAAGCAGTGTTGAACCCTGAAAACACAATAATGCACATCAAGCGTAAAATGGGAACAAAGCATAGAGTTAATATCAAAAAGAAAAAATATTCTCCAGAAGAAATTTCTGCTATGGTACTTCAAAAGATAAAAGCAGATTCTGAGGCTCATTTGGGAGTTGATATTGAAAAGGCAGTAATCACTGTGCCGGCTTACTTTAACGACAATCAAAGACAGGCAACTATAGACGCAGGAAAAATTGCAGGTTTGAAAGTTGAAAGAATAATTAACGAACCTACCGCAGCTGCACTCGCATATGGTCTAGATAAAGAAGGAGAGTACACAGTAGCAGTTTTAGATCTCGGCGGCGGTACTTTCGATGTTACTATTATGGAGATGGATAACGGAGTTTTTGACGTAATATCAACATCTGGTGATAATAACTTAGGAGGTACTGACATGGATGATGCTCTTGTAGATTACTTAGCAGATTTGTTTAAGGAAGAAAATGGTATTGATTTAAGGGATGACCAAGCCGCACGACAGCGTCTGCATGATGCCGCAGAAAAAGCAAAGATAGAATTGAGTAACACTCTAAAATCCACTATTAATCTACCCTACATTTGGTCAGATTCAAGTGGTCCTAAGCATCTTGAGCATGATTTTACTAGAGCTAAACTCGAAGATATTGTTGGCCCAGTAATTGCAAAATGTGAAAAACCGATTAAGCAAGCCTTCAAAGATGCTAAGATGAAGCCAGGCGACGTCGATAAAGTTATTCTTGTTGGAGGTCCTACAAGGATGCCAACAGTACAGGAGGCATTTGAAAAATTTGTTGGCAGAAAAGCTGAAAGAGGAGTTGATCCAATGCAATGTGTAGCAATGGGTGCTGCTATTCAGGCAGGTGTTCTTGCTGGAGATATCAAAGATGTTGTTCTACTTGATGTAACTCCTTTAACTTTAGGAATTGAGACAGAAGGCTCTGTAATGACTCCTTTGATTGATAGAAATACCACAATTCCAACTAATAAGTCTAAAATATTTTCAACGGCTGCAGATAATCAGCCTGGAGTTGAAATCCATGTTCTACAAGGTGAAAGAACTATGGCTGCAGATAATGATACATTAGGGAAATTTCAGCTGGTTGGAATTCCTCCTGCAGCACGAGGAGTACCACAAATTGAAGTTAGCTTCGATATAGATCGCAATGGTGTAATGAATGTGACAGCTAAGGATTTAGGTACTAATAATGAGCAGAAAATTGAAATTACCTCAAAATCTAATTTGAGCGATGAAGAGATTGAAGAAAAAGTCAAAGAAGCCGAGCAGTATGCAGATGAAGATAAACAAGCTAGAGAAGTAATTGAAACTAGAAATCAAGCCGAATCATTTATTTATGCTACAGATAAAGCGATTAAAGATCTTGGTGATAAAGTAGATGACAATACTAAAGTCTCTGTAGACGAAGCCAAAGAAAAATTGAAAGAGGCTATGAAAGGGGACGAACTTGAACCTATGCAGAAAGCATTTGAAGAATTTCAACAAGCGTCTCAAGCAGTAGCTGAAATGGCTTATCAACAAGCGGCTGAAGAACAAGCTAAGAATGAATCTGCAGATCCGGAATCAGCTGACAAGTCAGATTCTAAAGATGATGACAATGTTGTTGATGTAGACTACGAAGAAGTTGAAGAAGAAAAGTAGGCAAGTATAAATTCCCCTTTTCTTTGTAGAATTATGACTGACAAAGTCTCTTTTACAAATTTTGGAAGAAGACGTAAAGTTCGTAAAATTAAGCGTAAAAAGACACAAGGTTCTAGCATAGTAGCTACGCCAAGAGACCGTTCAGCCACAGTACCAGTGCAAGAATCAGTAAGTAATTTTGCTCCAAATTCAAATAAATTTAAGTTTCCTCTTCTTGAAATATCAGTAACACAAGTGAATCCTTCTGGGAAAGATTCATGGTGTGAGATGCAAGTCTCCTTGCGCAATATTGGTAACGGAGCAGCTCGTTCAATTACAATTTCCTTTGATAATTTAGAATCAAGAGGAAAAACTGTGGTCGATGAGTTGGAAGTTGATTCAAATATAATTCTTGATCTTGAAGTCAAATCAAGTTCTAGAGAATCTTCGATAACAAGAATGGATGTATTTTATCACACAATAGAGGGGGATACATTTTCAATAGTCAGGAGAGACTGGTTTCCAAACGAAAACAGGAATGAAATTATTTTTCATAATGAAATTCCACCTGGAGAGGAAGCTAAAGCTAATTTATACTCCAGGAAAGAAGTTATGTCAGATGATTTTCACATAATATGTACTAAGTGTGAAGCTAGATCTCCGGCTAATTTTAGAATATGTGGCAAGTGTGGCTCTAGACTTCAAAAACGAGCAGATAGGTCACAAGATTGGGGTAGTAATCTCAAAGAGACAACAGCTGTACAAGATAACCGGGAAGTTTTAATGCAGAAATTGCGAAAACTTGGTGATCTGAAAGAGAAAGGCATGTTGAGCGATGATGAATTTTCAGCGGCTAAATCAAAGCTACTTAGGTAGCCTATACAGCTTCTGCATCAAGAACGTCATCGTCAAAATTACCGTCTGATACTGGTCCTTTTTTCACAGAATCAGCTACTTTGTTGTTTAGGAAGAATATGAAAATTACTAAGATTATGGCCCATTGAATTACCATAGTAATAATTGTGAAAAGCCCTAGCCCCATTCCCTCTATTGGGGAATTACTTTGATCCTGTAGTTTTTCATAAATGAAAAATCCGAAAACAGCGATAAATTCAAGAGGAAACACGTATTTGATTATATATTCCCACCATTTACCTATTTGTAAATCAGCATATTTGGTATTAATGAGGTTGTTTCTGAAGTCACTTACGCCAAATCTCATGACTACAACTGCCACCATTAATCCAGATACAATTAGTCCAGTGCCCCATACAAAGTCTTGATTGTCTAAAAATTCTAAGCTTACTGCTGAAGGTATGCCGGCAAGGGCAACTGCCAGAGCAATGTATCTTACAGCTTCTTTTCTTTCCCAACCCATGTCTACGAAATTAACAACACAGGCTTGGAATGTAGAAACCATAGATGTTAATGCAGCGAATGACATTGCCAAGAAAAAAACACTACCAATTATCCATCCAGCAGTTCCCATAGATGCGAATAGAGCAGTTAAGTGGATGAAAGTGAGGCCTGAAGATCCTGATTCAACGGCTTCCAGACCTTCAGCAGTTGAGCCAGACAGTGCAAAAACGGTACTTAGTACTGCAACTCCTGCTATCAGTGAAACTGAATTGTTACCTAAGCCTGTTAGGAAAGCATTTAGTCCAATATCTTCTTTTTTCCTCATAGCAACAGCATAAGTAATAGCCATACCAAATCCTGCAGATGTGGACCAAGCAGATTGAATTAGTGCTCTAATCCATGTCTCACTCCTGAAAAGGTATTCAGTTTGAGGAATAAATAGAAACTTAAGGCCAATTATAGCACCTGATGGATTCAGGAAGAATGGATAAATCATAGCCACAACAAGGAAAGAAATTAAACATGGAATCAGAATTTTGTTAGCTCTTTCTATACCGCTGATTCCATTGTAAACAATAAATGCAGAAAGTCCTACTGCAATTAGCTGAAAAAATATTACCTCGAAAGGTGAAGAAATAAAATTTTCCCATAATGCTTGGGTTTGTGCAGTATCATCTGCGGCACTCATTTCTCCAGATATAGCAATCCAGAAGTAGCGAATAGTCCATCCCATAACCACAGCATAGTAGAATCCTACGGCAGTACCTACCCAAAGCATCCAAATTCCCAGCCAAGTGAAATTACGTCCAGCCATATCTCTCATAGCGCCAACAGTACCTAGCCTAGTTTTCTTTCCAATAGCAAATTCAGCTATCAAAAGGGGAATTGACCAAGCAAATAGAAACAGGAGCCATCCGATCATGAAAGCCCCTCCACCATTAGCAGCAGCTTCTCTGGGGAATCGCCAAATATTACCAGTTCCTACAGCAGCTCCTATGGTTGTTAAAATAAGTCCTAATCTTGACGAGAATTGTTCATTTTCTTTTCCATCAGCCATTTCTAACTCCTTTTAGCTTTCCTTGAGCTCTTCTTAGGAGTTGAGACGTTTCCTTCCTTTTTCTTTTCAGCTTCAGTGGCAATACCAACAGCCTTGTACAAGCCGCCCCAAACAACACCGTATAGTATTCCCATCATAAATATCATCGCGAAAAAGTCTACGTAAGGATTACCAAATCCAATTATGTCATCGACAAAAATTGTAATAGGCTCAGCACTTCCATATCCGGTAAAAACAAAACCTCCACCGAATGCATATGCAAGTCTAGAATCTTGACCCACGGCATAGAATTGCACGTCCATCGAGTCCTCAGTTTCAGGTATTTTAGCTTCGTATACTGAATTTCTTACGTTTACAAATCCAGAGCTGCTGTTGTAGTTTGAATAATCCTTAGAATCACAGTTGGTTATACAAGACATTGTAATTTCATTCCACATATCTTCCTGCATTTGCTCTGTCCTATACATCAATTTTAAAGATTCCTGCAGAAGATACTGCGAATTTTCAACACTTACTTTAACGGAGATATCATCATTAGAGTACATTCTATCTTCATCAAATTCAACGCTTGAGTCAGTACCAAAACCCACTTTTTCGGCGTCTTTGTTAGAAAGAATTGTCAGTTTTGGCATCATAGTATCTTCAGGGGAATTTATCGAGTCTACTCCTAAGTTCCCGGTGTCTGACGTAATCATTTGTCCGATTCTTGCTTTAGGAGATTCATCTAAAAAGTGAATATTTGTTAGAAGATGCATCCTGACAGTTGGCCTAATGAGCAATGGGTCTGCATGGAATCCACTTGTCAAGCCCCCCTGACTACCACATTCGTTTAGCTCAACAGTATATGAGAATGAGCCTTGCATTCCATACAGATAATCGTTAATATCTCCAGAAACTTTGTACCCTCCTTGATCTTTCCAGTTTCCATAACCTGTGACATTCATTAATGGTTTAACTTGATTTTCCATGTAAAGTTCATGAGGAGGGTCTTGGTCCTTGTAACCCCATGGCCAAATGTAAAGGGCTGAGCATGAATGGTACGAAACGGAATTCATAAAATTGTGTTTCATATCATGTGCTTCGGTTCTATAATTTCTAATAAAATCACCATCTGGTGCAGTTACAAACATTTCAGGCCAATTATCTCTTATAAATCCATTTTCATAATCTTCGAGATATTTATCTTGAGGATAGTCGTCATAAATATCAAGTCTCCATGTTAAGTATTCGATAACCTGGGTTTCAGGCTCAGAAAAGCCCCCTTCACGATCCTCATCAATCATTCCGTCTCCGTCATCATCAATATGTAGTGCATCCGGAGGATCTTCATCAATTCCAGTTTGTGTATTTTGGTCGCCAATACTTATCGGAGTATCACACAGGTCACTATCGCAGTCGCCGTCGTCGTCAAATAAATCTCTTGGACCGTGATATACATCTGAGCATGGGTTATCGTCATCGACAGTGAATTCGACCTCTAAATCATCTCCAATGACGGCTTGTCCCTGAGTGTTGTGAGACCATTCCATAGGATAATTACGATTAATATCAACGCCGTCACATTCGTCTCCATATCTGTCATTTCCGTCATTATCACGCATATTTTTACGCCAAAATCTGTCCGGGTCTTCTCTATCAAAATTATACCCATCGGGATTTAAAAGTGGAATAATCCAAGTTTCACGGTTGTTTACTAAATGTGTTACGCGAGCTTCACTAGGATCTTCGTCAATTCCTTCGTCAATAATACCATCTCCATCATTATCTATTCCATCGAATAATGCCCGTCCAAATTCATCAACTCTACCACCTTGCTCTCCATCACCGTCATTATCAACACCATCAATCATGTCTTCATTTACTAGCCCATCTCCGTCATTGTCAATAGGGCCTTCTCCGTAGAAATAAGTTAGATAGTGTATGAAATACATTACAGTTGGAATCGTCATCCATTCTCTGGAATGATGATTACTAACTAAGAAATATGTTTCTTCATCGGGGTCATCATAGAAATCAGGTTCGTTAGCTACATTATCTGAAATTTTAACTCCGTAGATCTCATTTCCTTGCCAAGTCTGACCAGCAGGAATTATATCGGTTAATGTATATAGCTCTACAATGTCAGGATATTGAGTTGCAAATTCTAATAGCTGTGCATAAACTTCAGCCGAGGTTTCATAATAGTCGTCATAAAATATATCGAATGGGAACGTAATAGTTCTATCTATGGTGTCATTTTCATGACCATCAAACCCTTTTGGATAATCATTAATCTTTGTAACTACAGGTTCATCTAGAGACCCTGTACTAACAGTGGTCAAACACAGCATGAGAACTATCGACATTGTATAAGCTTGATTCATCTAACATTACATTAGAGGCTTACATTATAAAATTTCTTCAATAGATATCTTCATTAATATTGTCCAAAGTAATAGATAATGCTTAAGTGTAAAGACTGCCCACATTGGTATGGTGGTGAAGACCATGGATTCGGTAGCTGTAGGCTTAAGTTGCAAGTAAAAAAAAAGAAATTTTTAACTTTTGGACAGCAAGATTGTGATGAGGGATATTTAGATGGTTAAAGTCAGAAATCTCCTCGAATCTGATCTAGATAATGCCAAGTATTTAACAGATTCTGAGGATTGGGGGAATTCAAAAAGTGACTGGGTGCGCTTATTCAAAATGAGCACACCTCTAGGTGCCTATCAAAATGATAAATTGGTTGGAGTTACTACGGCATTTGATTTTGGCAGTTTGGGGATGATTGGAAATGTTATTGTTTCGGCTAAGTTTAGAGGCAAAGATATTGGGAGCAAACTAGTAACTGAGGCAAAGAAGAGACTTGAATCTTGCGATTCAGTGCGAGTTCATTCAAACATGAATTCGACAAGGTTTTACAAAAAATTGGGTTTTACTCCCGAAGGTATGTCAACATTATTTCGATTAGATGCAGAGTTAAAAGAGTTTCAACCTTTTGCTATTGATTCGGATGATAATATAGTTCCTGCGGAAGGATACCTTGATGAAATTTTAGAAATGGATCAGAGACAGTTTGGGGGAGATAGATCTGAGCTTATCAAAGATTTCATTAGAAACTTACCACAATGTGCATTTGTGGCGCTGGATGAAAATCAAGTCGTCAAAGGATTTATTGTTGTTAAAGGAGATGAAAACTGGTACGAAGTTGGCCCATGGGTTGTTGAGCCAGGATGTAAAAATTGGAGAGGTATGCTTCAGAAATCAGTATTTGCTATCCCACCAAAGTCTACGGTTGATATATTTGTCCCAGCACCAAATCACCGTATCACGAGCCTACTTGATTCGGTTGGGTATAATGCTGATTCTTACTATATGTCAATGTTTTACGGTAATGATTGGCCGGATGAATCAAACATATGCGCTAGAGGAGGAGGTGACAAAGGTTGAAATTCTTCAACACACTTACTGGTAAAAAAGAGGATTTTCTTGCTGATTCTAATAATATAGGATTATACATCTGTGGCCCTACAGTCTATTCAAAAACACATCTTGGTCATGCAAAATCATATGTTTCTTTTGACATTTTGAAAAGGTGGTTATCCTACAAAGGATATGAAGTAACACACATACAAAACTTCACTGATGTTTCAGATGAAACCGCTCTTGGAGCTTTAAAGGAAGGGACTGACGAAGAAAGTTTTACCCAGAAATATGAAGATGAGTTTTTGGACAAAATGAAAAAATTATCCAATACATTTGCAACAAAATACACAAGAGCCTCAGAGTTCGTCAATCAAATAGCTATGGAAACTAAAAAACTACTTGATTCTGGTGATGCATACCAAACACAGAAAGGTGTTTTTGTAAGAATTAAACAGGAAGAACATGGTAAATTATTACGAGTTAATCTTGAGGAATCATTAGTTGAAAAGACCTGTGATGTAGATTCAGGTCCTAAGGAAAGCCCGCATGATACCTTGCTATGGGGTCCTCCTTTGGAAGGTGGTAAATCTTGGGAAGTCGAAGGATTGCCGCCAGGAAGACCAGGATGGCATTTGGAATGCACTCTAATGTCATCTTCTGAGTTAGATTTACCAATTGATATTCATTGGGGTGGAATAGATTTGATTTATCCGCATCATGAAACTGAAATGATTTTAGCTGAAAAATTAGGACTAGGTAATTATTGTGATTTTTGGATGCACAATGGATTAATGGAAGACGCTGAGGGCAAACTATCAAAATCTAGAGGCGAAAGGATAACCTTAGAAGAAGTTTTTGAGGAATGTCCGCCAGCATCATTAAGATTTTATTTGCTGAGTTACCATTATCGAGATTTTACGCCTTACACACCTAGTGCACTTTTAGAAGCTTGTAACGAAGCTGAAAAGTTGGGAATTAATGCTGTAGACTGTATGATTGTTGATCCGACAGATCCTAGGGAAGATGAAGAATTAGTATCTCTAGTTTCAGAATTCGAAGAAGCACTAGCTGATGATCTTGATACACCTAGAGCTCTTAAAGTATTGCGAGATTTAGATAAGATAGCAGGAAAACGCTTAAGAGATAACAACAATTTAGGACCAGTTTCAGGTATGTATAGTATTTTTGAATGTGTCTTAGGTTTGTTTTCTAATTGATTTTTTTTAAAATTAAGTCTGTAACTTCACAATCGGGTAATTTTTTTTCCATTAGCCAACCATACCATTCAATTGATATTTTAGCACCATTATCTGTTTTTTTAGCTTTGAGAATTCTATCATTTGCAATAGTTTTTCCGTCTAGCAATATGCCATTTTTCCCGAATGCAAATGGCCGAGGATATCCTAGATATATCAAACTCAAAATTAACAGAGCCAATGATAAATAAATATCGACTCCTTGAGCATAATCAAGAGAGATGATAAAAATCATAGTGCTAGGAATCAGTAATCCATTGATTCCCTTTCTCTCAATCTCCTTCCAAAAATCTAGTGTAATAATTTTACTGTCAGGTTCAGGTTTTCGAAAGAGAATGGCTACATCATACAACAGTACAATTAGTAAAATTATTTTTGCAAATTGTAATAAATCATCCATTTCTGACCTCAGAAACTAGTCTCCAAACTTCATCAAAAATTACCTCAGGAGTCCTTGTAGCATCTATAATTCGAACTAAAGAATCATCTTCTAAATCTAGGTAAGCCTTCCGAACTTTTTCCAAGTGTTCTTCTTTTTCGAACACATCAGCGACACTATGGCTTCTAACGCGTTTCATTGCTAAATCAGCAGGTAAATCGAAGATCAGTACAATATCTGGTTTAGGCGCAAATTCATTATCTCTCCTTATTCTGTTAACATCAATTCCTGCAGCTGCTTGATATGCCATTGTGGAATAATAATACCGATCCATAAGAACAATCTTGCCATCATCAAGAGCCGGTTTAATTTTTTGATTAACATGCTCTTTGCGATCTAAGACAAATAATTCCAAAATTTCTTCAGTGGTAGCTTCAATATTTCCACTTAGCATTTCCCACAGTTTTTGTCCATACTTTCCATTTGTTGGTTCTTTCAGTAATATTGTTTCTTCCTTGTTACGCTCAAATTTATCCATTAAAAATTGAGACTGTGTAGACTTTCCACATCCGTCAATTCCTTCTAGATTTATGAGCACAATATATGCACAGGAAGGGTCTTAATTAGGGGATTTGTTGGTAATTTGTGTCGATTTGGTTTGAAGGTTATGGATGTACAGCAAATCAGGGTGAAACTCTTGAAATGAGAGATCATGCAAATGAGTTAGGCCACGAGATTGCAAAGGATTCAACTTCAGCGAAAACTGTTGTTCTTGGTACTTGTACAGTAATAGAGTCAACGCAAAACAAAATGGAAAAGCGTATTTCTGAGCTAATGGATCAAGGTAAAAATGTGATAGTTAGTGGATGCATGGCTACTGCAGATACCAAGGTTTTGAATTCCAAATTTCCTAATGCTCCTTTAGTCTCTCCTGGAGACATCAAAGGATTAGGGGATTTGATTGGTAGAGGTGGCTGCAAGCCAGAAACCTTAGAATCTCCTTTTGCATCTATTTTACCCATATCTTCAGGATGCCTTGGTAGATGCACTTATTGTGCAACTTTGAAGGCCAGAGGTCGAGTAACATCACGTTCAGTAAATGACATATTTTTCAAGGCTCAATATGCGATAGATTCTGGAAGTAAAGAATTATTGTTAACTTCACAAGATAACGGAGCATTTGGAGCAGATACTGGAACTAGTCTCGAGAATTTACTAATGGAGTTATCACATTTGGATGGAAAATTTAGACTAAGAGTAGGCATGTTGAATCCAATGTTAGTTGCTGGACGTTCACATGAAATGGCTAAAGCATGGGGCGATCCGAGAACTTACAAATTCATGCACCTGCCAATTCAATCGGGTTCACAAAAGATATTGGACTCTATGGTTAGAGATCACACACTTGAAGAGTTTTGGGAAGTAGTGAATGTGTTCAGAGAGTATTATCCTGAAATGATGATTATTACAGATGTAATAACTGGTTTTCCGGGTGAAACGGACGAAGACCATCAGGAGACAATTAGTTTGTTAGAGGAATTGTTGCCAGATTTAGTTAATGTTACACGTTTTTCACCCAGAAAAGGTACGCCAGCTTCCAGATACAAGAGAATAAATGGTAGAATAATTAAAAAACGTTCCCGTGAGTTAACAGTTCTAAGAAAGGAATTGGGTGCTAGAAGCTTTAAACGATTCGTAGGACGGAAAACTTCGATTTTAACCGTTGAAAATCAAAAGAGAGGTAGTACTCTTTGCCGGGATGATAATTATCGTCCAATTATTTTGATGGAAGAATTGCCATTAGGCGAATTTTATGATGTTGAAATAATAGATTCTGAGTATGGTTTTATGACTGCAATATTAGCTTGATGTAATAGTAAAATACTAATACACTGCTTTTTCTACAAAATTATGCCCAAAGAGTTCAAAGCTTTCATTAAAGGACAACCCGTTAAGAAAATTATAGATCCAAAAACAGGTCAGGAGAAATGGGTTCCAATAGAAAGTGAGTCTTGAACACAGCCTTTCTATCTGGTTTTTTTCTTAGTTTTTCACTTATTTTAGCTATAGGTCCACAGAATGCCTTTGTTTTACGTCAAGGATTACTCAAACAGCATGTCCTTCCAATAGCACTTTTCTGTACATTATCAGATATCATTTTGATACTATTAGGTATTTTTGGCTTTGGTTCCATTATCTCAAATTTCGATAATTTCTCTCAATATATGTTTGTAATTGGAGGGGCTTGGCTATCTGGGTATGGCTTTCTAAGGCTGAAAGGGGCCTATTTAGCAGATAGTTTTCTCCAAGCCTCTGATGAGCAAGAAACAAACTTAAAATTAGTTTTAACTAATTGTGCAATATTGACTTGGTTTAATCCTCATGTTTACATAGATACTTTAATTTTAATTGGTACAGTTTCCATCAGATTTGAAGACACTCTTGATTTTGGCTTAGGTGCTTGCTTAGCTAGTTTTATTTTCTTTTTTTCATTAGCATATGGAGCAAGACTTTTGTCTCCACTTATGAGCTCAAAAAAGGCATGGCAAATTTTGGATTTATTTATTGCTTCAATAATGTTTATTTTAGCGCATTCAATGTTTCAAGAAGTTTTCTAAAGTAATAATAAGGACTGCTTGTTCTGAAAATTAATGAAATTAACTGCATTGACTCTCAGCTCAGACCGTTATTATCCTCGTTATGCGAATTTCATTCAAGAGGCAGAAGGTACTCCTGAAAGAATTCAATCAGTTAACGATTTAGAAAAATACGATGTTTTAGTGTTGTCTGGTGGTGGAGATATGGGAATTAAGAGTGGTGCTTATGGTTTACAGTCTGAAGATTTACCTATTGATGGTGTTAAAGATGATAGAGATGAATTAGAATTGGCTTTACTTAAGAGAGCTGAGGAAACAAAAATGCCAGTGTTAGGAATTTGTCGAGGTTTACAAGTAATGAATGTCTACCTTGAAGGCACATTATGGCCCGACATCAGTCAAGGAGGTTACGATGGTGCTATGCATAGGGAAGGAGATGGTGGAGAGCCTCCTAAGGGAGATATACCTCACTGGACAAAAATGGAAAATAAGGAATTTGAAGTTATAAGCCATCATCATCAAGGCGTGAGAGAATTAGGCCAAGATCTTCATGTTCTGTCTAAATCATCAGACGGCATGATCGAGGCAGTTAAACATAAATCATTACCTTGGTTTGCAGTTCAGTGGCATCCAGAAAGGACACCTGAAGGCCTTGGCCGAGCCTTACCACGCGAATGGTTAAGGAAAGAACTTCAAAATGTACAATAGGGTTACATTACTTGGTAATGCGCAAGATGCAGGGCGTCCTCAATTTGCATGCACTAAGCCGTGTTGTGAAGATGCGAGGTTAAATTCTGAACTTTCCAGAATGCCAGTATCTCTAGGGTTGCATGGTGATTCTTTTGGATTAATTGAAGCCACGAGATGTATTGATAAGCAATTGACGATGGTTAACAATCCCAAAATTTCAGACTTATGGATTACACATGCCCACCTTGGACACATCGAAGGTCTAGGCCAATTTGGCAAGGAATCAAGTAATCAGAAAAATATACAATTACATTGTTCAGATTCTGTTTATACTTATCTTCAAAGTCATCCAACATGGAATAAATTATTTTTAAGAGGTAACTTATCGGTTGCAAATTTTTCAAATAACAATGTAAAGCCCATTAAGGTTCCTCACAGATCAGAAGATTTTGAGACTCATGCATTTTTAATCAAAGGTTCCCACGAGAAATTGCTATTTTTACCAGATCACGACACATGGGAAGCTACTCTTTCAAAAGTGGAATGCCGTAGTCCAAGAGATTGGTTTAATTCCTTGGATGTAAATATAGTCCTTCTAGACGGAACATTTTGGAGTGATAATGAGCTCGGAAATCGTTCGCAGGGAAACGTTCCTCATCCATCGGTTAAACAAACTCTTGAATTGATGGGTAAACGTAGAGAAGATGATCCTAGAATAATATTTATTCATCTTAATCATACTAACCCACTTCATTACAAAAGCTCTGAAGAATATCAAAAAGTTGAGCAGATGGGTTGGGAAGTTGGTATAGAAGGCATGGAGTTTGAAATTTAATGTTTCAATCTTTTAAAAATTTTTTTCACATTAAAATAGTAATGAATTTGTATTCATTGAGGAATTATTTTACAAATAACGGTGCGGTTTGGTTAAAGTTAAATGGTTCAGATTTAGAAAATATGATTTCTAAAATAATTGATTACAATAGATTCGATTTAAATGATAAAAATATTTTGGATTTAGGGTGCGGAACTGGTACAATGCTACGGTATGCAGTAGATAATCATCAATGTAATGTATTTGGTGTTGATTTAATTAGATTAAATATTTACCAGGCTAAGAAAAAAGTACCAAGTGGAATTTTTTATCGAGGTGATATAATTGATTACCTTAACGTCCTTAATGAAAAATTTGACTTAGTTATATTGTATGGCGTAATTGGATGTTTTACTTTACCCAATCAGAGATTAATAATTGACAAAATATTAGAATCTCTAAATCCTGGCGGATTGTTGTGGATTGGTGCTAACTTGTACGAAGATTTTGATTATAAATTCCAAACCTATCCTGTGCCGAGAAATTTTTACGATGATTACAAAAAATCCGAGCAATATACATTTGATGAAGTCTCAGAAGTTGAATTATTTGGGAAACACAAATATGAACCCAAGCAAACTTCGGTTATGATTTCTTACCAGCCGTAAGTTTCAGTTACTTTTAGGCTTGATTTAATTTTTAATAGTTTTCCAGCCATAGGTAGTAAATCTGGATTTTTGACTAGTACACCTAGCATTTTTAGCCAAGGAAGTTGAGAATAATTGTTTCCATCGTATATTTCTCCAATTAAATTTAGAGTTCTTTTGTCTAGTGAATAAATTAGTTTAGACTGGTCAACAAATTTTTGTTGTGTCCAAGGTTGTCTTTTCATAATTCTGTCGTACCAAACATGCGGTTCTAAATCAGAATGTAACGCTTTTTCACACCTTTCCCAATATTGACCTTTTAAATCATGGCAATTGACAGAATGTGAAGGTGGTTTTAAATCTCCAGTACCAAGCTCTTTTCGGATTGCAATCGCAGCATATTCTCCTGATAGCATTCCTACGTGAACTCCTCCTTTTGTGATGGGGTTAGTGAGGCCGGCTGCATCTCCTACAACATATGCATCCTTTGTTGAGAAGTATGGAATAGGGCCATCTCTTGGAATTAACCCTCCGTTTTGCTTGTGACCTAATTCATTTTCTATTCTTTTCTTAGGATCAACACTCATATGTTCCTTGCAGAAATAGTCTAGTCCTGCTTTGGCCCCATTAGTTGCCACTATTCCTACATTAAAAATGTCATCTCTGGGAAATACCCAGATGTATCCATCTTCATATCGGGGGTCTATGTAAAAATCAAAATAATCAGTGTCTGGAAAATCTACATCACTCCTCTTAAATTTGTATTGTAGTCCAGGAAGTAATCTCAATTTTTCATTTCCTTTTAATCCAATTTGAGTAACAATGTTTGGAACACGTCCTTCTGCAACAATGAGTTGTTTAGCTTTTGCTACCTCTCCATCTTTTGATGAAAGAATCCAACCCTCTTTGTCCTTATTTACCTTCGTTACTCTAAGCCCTTCGTATCTTTTTGCGCCAGCATCCACTGCGTCATCTGAAATTGTTCTGTCTAATCCCCACCGGTGGATGGAATAGCCCGGAGACATAAGTCCGACAGATTTTCCGTTTGGCATCCTTATTCTGTTTCCTTCGACCTCTCTTATCGCCCAATCACCCACAGGATAATTAGTGTGTTTTAATGCAATTTTACCTAATCCTTCTCCACAATGTATAGGGTCTCCAACACGTCTTTTTCTATCAAAAGTAACAACTGAATGTCCAGCCTCAGCCAATCTCAATGCAGCCATTCCTCCTGCAGGCCCCTGTCCAACTACAGCTACATCGTACATACAACAATTCTACTGAGGCTCAATAAAAAACTAATCTTTATTCATAGAGTCTCTAAGAACAGGTCTTGCATCTCTATATTTTTGAACATTTCCAAGAGGTATCTTGCAAACGATTGTTCCTTCTTCAAATTTTTCAATTTCCTCCATAATCTTTCCCCTTGGATCAAAGATGCATGACTCTCCAGCAAAAACTAAATTACCTTGTGTCCCTATATTGTTCACAAATCCGTAATAGCATGTAGTCTCAATAGCTCTAGCAGGCAAAACTCTGTGGAATAGAGGTCTTGAAGTCGTTGGGCTCGCAGCTAAATTGATAATAACGTCAGCACCTTGCTGTGCCAATTTCATTGATACGTCTGGAAAAAACAAATCATAACATATTTGTACACCTATATTTCCAAAGTTAGTCTCGAATACCTTGGGTTCATTTCCTTCACCAAAATAAGTTTTCTCTTCAAATGGGCCAAAATTAGGCAAGTACTGCTTTCTACAATGTCCAATATATCCATCAGGTCCAATCATTATTGCCGAATTAAACAAAGATTTATTGGCCCTTTCCACAATACCTGTGAGAATAGTTATGTCTTGTTTCTTTGCTATTTCTTTGATACCTTCCTGAGCCTGACCATTTCCGGGAATCACTTCGGATACATTATTGTAGTTATCTTTTAAGTTGTAACCAGTAATAAATAATTCAGGAAATGCAATTAAATCAATATTTTTTTCTTTTTGAGCGTTAACAATAGTTTTTTCCATTATTTTCAGATTTTCAGATACGTTTCCAAGAATTATTGGAACTTGACCTAATGCCAAATACATAAACTCCTAAAGGGGTGCAATAATATAGTGTTGTCAAATTTAATTTAGTCCCTCTTTATCGTATAATGTGGATATCTCTAGAGATACTTTAGTCATAATAAATAATTTCATTAAAACAAGAGTGAAAGATGCTAATTCAGATGGCGTAGTTTTAGGTTTATCTGGAGGCATAGATTCTGCTGTAACATTGTCTTTGTCAGTGGCAGCTCTTGGTTCAGACAGAGTTACTGGTTTGATAATGCCTTACGAGCATACTGAATCAGTTGACCTAGCAAAACACCACGCAGAGCAACTAAATGTTAATACTGAAACTGTAAGTATTAAGCAGATTGTAGAATCTTTCAAATCCTCCTCTTCATTATTTGCTGAGAAATTATCTGAGGGTAATCTACATTCAAGGATACGTATGTCAATTTTGTACGGAGCTGGATTTTCATCTAACAGACTTGTTGTTGGGACTTCAAACAAATCAGAACTTTTAATTGGTTATTGGACGAAATGGGGAGATGGAGGTACAGATTTTCTCCCAATAGGTGATTTATACAAATCTCAAGTCTATTCTTTAGGAGAAGAATTAGGAGTTCCATCTGGAATTTTATCACGAAAGCCTACTGCAGAATTGTGGGAAGGTCAGACTGATGAAGAAGAATTTGGCTTTACATATTTAGAGCTTGATCAAGTTTTATTTAATTTGGAAAGATTTGATAATGTGTCTCAAATATCTGAAAAAACAGGAATATCATTAGAAAAAATAGCTAAAATTAAGAAATTAATTCAGTTGTCTATACACAAAAGAGTTTTTCCTCCAGTATGTAAGATAGGGCTCAGAACAGTTGGGTTAGACTGGCGTGAAACTATAGGAACTCAATGATTTTTATAATTAAATTATTACGACAAATCACGTAGTAATAAATTGAATGCTTTTTATTATTAAATTTGTGGAACCAACACTCGTTTTTTGGCAGGTTCTACTCTTTTTTGTTCATTTTTTGAGTGGAGGTATAACGAAAAATGGAACTTTTTGCTTTTTTTTTAAACGTATGAAATACTTATTATATGGTTGCTTAATGGCAGAAAATCATGAAATTAAATCAAGTTTTTGTAAATGTTGAATCATTTCTGCCACCTCGGGGGGTGGCCTAGTTGCCTGCCAAAGCTAACGCACTAAAAATACCTAGACACTTCACAGAAAGTGGTAAGGATCCTTTTGATAAGTTATCCTGGTCTAAGAAAGATGTTGAAATTAGAAACTTTGACGGCACTGTGGCTTTCTCTATGAAAGATGTTACACTTCCTGACAATTACAGTCAAGTTGCATCTAACGTTCTTGCACAGAAGTATCTTAGAAAAGCAGGTATTCCTAAAAAGCTTAGAAAAGCAAAGGAAAAAGGAGTTCCATCTTGGCTTCAAAGAAGTGTTCCTGACCTTAAGGCTATGGAAGACTTACCCGAGAATGAAAAGTTCGGAGAGGAAGTTGATGGTAAGCAAACTTTTAGAAGATTAGCAGGAACTTGGACATATTGGGGATGGAAACACGGATATTTTGCTAGCGAGGCAGATGCTAAATCCTATTTCGATGAAATGTGTTACATGCTTGCGTTTCAGATGGTTTCTCCTAATTCACCACAGTGGTTTAACACTGGACTAAATTGGGCATACGGTATCGAAGGTCCTGCACAAGGACATTATTTTGTAAATCCTAAAACTGGAGAATTGGAACGCTCTGTAAATGCGTACGAACACCCACAACCCCATGCATGTTTCATTCAGTCAGTTTCAGATGATCTAGTTAACGAGGGCGGAATAATGGATCTTTGGACAAGAGAGGCCCGTCTGTTTAAATTTGGTTCAGGAACAGGAAGTAATTTTTCGAAGATAAGGGGAGACGGCGAACCATTATCAGGTGGAGGAATGTCTTCAGGTCTAATGTCCTTTTTGCGCATTGGCGATAGGGCAGCAGGAGCAATAAAATCAGGTGGTACTACCAGAAGAGCTGCAAAAATGGTTAGCTTGGATATGGACCATCCAGACATTGAGGCATTTATAGACTGGAAATTAACTGAAGAAGAAAAAGTAGCTGCATTAGTGTCAGGTTCACAGCATCTTCAAAATCACGCGAACGAAATATTAGCTGCAATACAAGCACACCCAGATGAGGATTCAAAGTTTGATCAGTCTAAGAATACTCCATTAGCAAAAGCAATCAGTGTCGCTTTACAGGCTTATGTTCCTGAGAATATAATTGCAAGAGTTCTTGAATTAGGAGAGCAAGGCTACACCCACATGGACATTGAAACATATGATACTTCATGGGAAGGGGATGCTTATTCAACGGTTTCAGGTCAGAATAGTAATAATTCAGTAAGAGTCAGTAACGATTTCATGCAAGCTGTTCTTGATGAAGGCGATTGGAATTTATTTTGGAGGACAGAATTAGACGATGCAAAGGAAGAAGGCAGGGACCCAAATCCCTGTAAATCAATTCCAGCCAACGATCTTTGGAATAAAATATCTAAAGCAGCCTGGTCTTGTGCAGATCCTGGATTGCAGTATGACACAACCATTAATGAATGGCACACATGTTCTCCGGATGGGCCAATTCATGGTAGTAATCCTTGCTCAGAGTATATGTTCTTAGATGATACTGCATGTAATCTTGCAAGTCTCAATTTGGTTAAATTCTATGACGAAGAGACAACGAAGTTTGACACAGAGAAATACAGCCATGCCATTAGGTTGTGGACAGTAGCCTTAGAAATATCAGTTTTGATGGCCCAATTTCCGTCCGAAGCAATAGCTCAAAGAAGTTATGATTACAGAACTTTGGGTTTAGGATATGCTAACATTGGTTCTTTGTTAATGAGAATGGGTATTCCATATGATGACAACAGAGCTTTCTCGATTTGTGGTGCTTTGACGTCTATACTTGGTGGTGTTTCCTATGCAACAAGTGCTGAGATGTCTTCAGTGCAAGGGCCATTCCCAAGGTATGAAAACAACAAGGAGAATATGCTAAGAGTTATGAGAAACCATAGAAGAGCTGCTTACAATGTACCTTCTGATGAATACGAAGGGCTCACAGTGACTCCTAGAGGTATAGACCCTAATTATTGCCCAGAATATTTGCTTTCCGCAGCACAAAATTGTTGGGACCAAGTAGTTAAAGATGGTGAAAAGTTTGGCTTTAGAAATGCTCAAGCTACTGTTATTGCACCAACTGGAACAATAGGAATAGTTATGGATTGTGATACCACCGGTATTGAACCAGACTTTGCTCTTGTAAAGTTTAAAACACTTGCAGGAGGCGGTATGCTTAGAATTATTAATCAGTCAGTTCCAGTTGCTCTTGATCGCTTAGGGTATGACTCAGCTCAATCTAAAGAAATTGTAGATTACGTAATTGGTACCGGAACTTTTTCAGATGCGCCAAGCATTAACAGAGAATCTCTAATAAGAAAAGGGTTGACTAACGATATCATTGATTCCCTAGAATCTCAGATTAGCAGTTTTACGTCCTTAAATTTGCTAATTACACCATCTATGGTTGGCTCGGATTTTTGTGTAGATAAGCTAAGAGTTAAAAAAGAGTTTTTGGATGACTGGAATTTTGATTTACTTGATCATTTAGGATATACCCAAGAGCAAATAACTGAAGCTAATGACTTTATTTTTGGTAGATTAACAATAGAGGGCGCACCGCATATAAAAGATAGTGATCTAGCAGTTTTTGACTGTGCAAATAAATGCGGACAATATGGTACAAGATTTATTGGCTGGAGTGCCCACATTAACATGATGGCTGCAGCTCAGCCATTTATATCTGGAGCAATATCCAAAACAATTAACATGCCTCATGAATCCACAATTGAGGATATCAAGCAAGTTTACATGGATTCTTGGAGGGCCATGATTAAGGCTAATGCTTTGTACAGAGACGGTTCAAAATTGAGTCAGCCTCTTATGTCAGGAACAGTTCTGAAAGTAGATATCGAGGAAGAAGAAATGATGTCAGAGACTATGATTAGTACAGAACAAGCTGTTGAAACAATGGCCAAAGCACTTCCTACGTCTGATGCAGTTCCTCTTGCAAGAAAAATAGTAACTCGCTACATTGCTCAAAGAAGAAAACTTCCTAATAAGAGGAAAGGATATATCCAAAAAGCAAAGATTGGAGGTCACAATGTTTACTTGCATACTGGAGAGTACGATGATGGAACTCTTGGTGAAGTTTTCATCGACATGCATAAAGAAGGTGCAGCTTTCAAGGCATTGACTAATGCATTTGCTATAGCAGTAAGTCTCGGTTTACAGCATGGTGTGCCTCTGAAAGAATTCGTAGATGCTTTCGTATTCACAAGGTTTGAACCTAATGGGCCTGTAGTAGGTAATGAAAGAATTAAAATGTCAACAAGTATTCTAGATTACATATTTAGAGATTTAGCAGTTAATTATCTTAACAGAAACGATTTATCTCATGTTAAGCCAGAAGACCTAAAGCCAGATATTGTAAGAAGCGAAGGTGAAGCAGAAACTGAACAGAATTTAAATTCTGGATTGACTCCAGCTGGTGATGCAAGTGATGGACATGAAATACAATTGACATTAGATGATATGGATGTTTCTTCAGCAGATACTTCATCATTCCAATCTACTGTTACAGATTTATCGACGGCAAATGCACCTCTTCTGTCAGGAGACAGTACCATAGTTAAGGAAGCCGAAAAATATGGGTTTGAAGGAGATCCGTGTCCTGAGTGTGGCCAATTTACATTGGTCTCAAACGGAAGCTGCTTGAAGTGCGTAAGTTGCGGTTCGACAACTGGTTGTTCATAAATCGAACTGAAAGCTAAATAAAGGCAAGACAATAGCTAATTAATGAGTGTAAGCAGGCTACTGTCTGAAAAGCTTTCAAGCTTCGAAAAGTACAATAACAAAGAATTGTATAATTTCGGTTCAGGTAGCTTCAGTTCTATGATAATGAGTAGATTAATTCCTGGAACCATTGGTTTCATAGCTTTAAACGATTCTATAGACTACACTATATCTTTAACATACTTTACATTGAACTTTGAAAACATAAGGGAGATTGTAGAAATATGATGGAAACAAATTCAAAAAATAGAAATATAGGCAAGATACCCAAGGAAAATTTACGAGAACCAGATGGGGAGGAGAGAAACCTTCTTTTCACAGATGAATATAAAGAAGCCTTAGAAAAAGCATCATATGAAATAGTAGGTAATCACTCTGCAGTCGAAATTTGTGGATGGACTAAAAAGACAATTAAAGGTTCTGAAGGAGGGTGTTACAAGCAAAAATTTTATGGCATAAGATCGCATCAGTGTACTCAGATGACACCAGCAGCAGTAGCTTGTGATCAAAAGTGTGTATACTGTTGGCGTGTAAACGAAATGTTTTCAGGAAAACAAGATTTAATGGAGTATGCAAAAGATGATCCTGCAGATATTGTGCAAGGCTCAATTGAGGGACATCTAAGGAAAATTTCTGGTTTTGGTGGAAATCCAAATGTAGACCAACAAAAAGTTCTAGAATCTAAAACAGTTCGCC
The DNA here is from genome assembly GCA_036148495.1 of Thermoplasmatota archaeon. Lineage (GTDB taxonomy): Archaea > Thermoplasmatota > Poseidoniia > MGIII > CG-Epi1 > CG-Epi1. The sequence continues at coordinate 34,603 of JAYYHK010000036.1, forward strand.
ATTTTGCGATTTCATTAACAGGAGAACCCACTCTTTACAGTAGGCTTCCTGAAATGTTACGCGAATTAAGGGAACGTAAAATTTCTTCATTTTTGGTGACTAACGGCTTACATCCTGAAATGATTGAAAGGCTCAGGGATGAGGATTCTCTACCCACACAACTTTACATGTCACTTGACGCGCCGGACGAGAGAACCTGGAAAAGAATTGATGTTCCTTTAGTACCTAATTTTTGGGACAAAGTCAAAAGTACTTTGAAATTAATGGACGGTTTGAAGACTCGTAAAGTCCTTCGCATGACAGTAGTTAAGGGATGGAATGATTTTGATGTTGCAGGCTACGCCAAACTCATTAGGATGGCAGGGGAAAGAGTCATGATCGAAGTTAAATCATACATGCATATTGGTCCAGCTCGTGAGCGTCTAAGTAAAGATAATATGCTAACTTATGATGAGGTTTTAAATTTTTCTAATGCCTTGGCTTCAGAATTAGGGTGGAAAGTAATTGATGAGGCGCCCAACAGTTTAATTGCGTTGGTCGCAGAAGAGGATTGGGATGGTCGAGTAATTGATTTCGGAGACCCTCTTACAGGTCATTTAGAAAGTACATTTGAGTGTTAGTCAAAAAAGGTAAATAGTACTAGCACAGACTCATTTTGTGGATTATATTGATGGAATAGGGAATGCCTTCAAGAAATACATAGGAAAAAATTCAGTAGAAAGTCTCCAGGAATCTATCAACCAAAAACCGATGATATTGATCGCAGGTGATCAATTAACGGGAAAGTCGACTCAGGCTAAAAATTTAGCAGAAGAATTTAATGGGATATTTCATTCAGTAGGTAATTTATTTCGTGAGGTTGCAGCCAAACGAGGTATTACAGTTGCTCAACAAGCTAAGTTATTGCTAACTGAGAGAGGAATAGACGTCGAAATAGACTACAAAACTTGCGAAATGATATCTGGAAAGGATATTGAAACTGAAATTGGAGTAATCGAGGGAAGACAACCAGCTTACATGGGAAGTTTCATGCAAAATTTAGGTAAAAAAAATATAGTCCGTATATACTTTCAATGTTCGATAAGGGATCAAGCACTTCGCTTTCTTCGTAGAGAAATAGGTGAAGATGCTTATCAAAAAGGATTAAAAAATGTTCCAAATGTAAATTACGAAAATTTGGAATCTTTAAGAGAAGAAATCATAAACTTACAACTAGATGATGGTCATGACGTAATTGAAAAGTTTGTTGAAAACCAGAATCGTGATGGAGATGATAGAGCTAGGTATTCTTCATTATATGGTTTTGACTATGGCAACTTGTCAGGGTATGATATAGTTGTCAATACATCTAATAAAGAAGCAGATCAAGTATTTTCTGAAGTAGTCAATGAGTTAGAAAAATTTGGCTTCAAAATAAATTAATAGCACCCTACCTGTGACTAACTGTGGATTTATCTGTTAATGAAGTAAAACTGCTTAAAGTTCTCAAAAATGGAACTCTTTCACCGGAGGCAGCTTCGCTAGAATCAAATCTTGGCGATAAGGAGACAATGTCTGCAGCCTCATGGTTGAGGAGTAAAGGATTGGTTGAAATTTCTGAAACCTCAACAAAATATTACTCGACAAATGAAGAGGGAAAAAGGTATGCTGAACAGGGTTTACCAGAGAGGCGCGCAGTAGAATGGCTCAATCAAGCAGGTGATTCATTACTTTCAGAGCTGCCTTTGCATGATGATGAAAGCAAAGTAGTAATCGGGTGGCTTAAGAGAAAAAACTTTGCAGAACTGGAAAAGACAGAAGAAGGTCTAAGACTTATTCCTACAGGGAATCTAGATGAAACTTCTGATGAGCCTTTACTTTTGATGCTCAGTAAATCACCGTTATCAGAAAAAGAAATAGATCAAGAAGCTCTTAAATTGTTGAAAGGAAGACAATTACTTAATATTAAAGAAGAAGTAGAGAGGACTTTTACTTTAACAGAAGAGGGCAGTTCGTTCGATTTAGAAAGTTTGAATGATGATTTGATTGGTGATTTAACTCCAGAACTAATTCAGTCAGGTGAATGGAAAGATAAGTCATTTCAGAGATATGGTGTTGAAACTAAAGTAGAGGTGAGCGATTTTTCTACACTACATCCCTTAACTAGGTTTACTGAAGAAATTCGAAATATTTTTTTACAAATGGGTTTTACGGAAATAGAGGGAGACTATGTAGAATCAGCATTTTGGAATATGGATGCTCTATTCATTCCTCAAGATCATCCAGCGCGTGAATTACAAGATACATTTTATTTGTCTGAACCAGCGTCTTTTGTAATTAATGAGAAGGAAATTTTAGAAGCTGTTAAACAAATTCATGAAGATGGAGGTAATACAGGTTCTAAGGGATGGGGTACTAATTGGAGTAAGGAGAATGCACAGCAAGCCCTCCTAAGGACACATACGACAGTGGGAACTATAAGATACTTAGCAGATAATCCTTCACCTCCAGCGAGAGTTTTTAGTGTTGGAAGAGTATTTCGAAGGGAAGCCCTAGATTCTACACACTTACCTGAGTTCACGCAAGTAGAGGGAATTATAGTTGAGCCTGAGGCAAACTTTGGAATGTTAATAGGAGTGCTTAAAGAATTTTACAGACGAATGGGATTTAATGATGTACGAGTTCGACCTGCTTATTTCCCATATACAGAGCCTTCTTTAGAAGTAGAAGTTAAGTTCGGTAATAAATGGCTTGAATTAGGAGGAGCTGGGATTTTTAGGCCTGAAGTAACTGCACCATTCGAATTGGACTGCCCAGTTCTAGCTTGGGGTTTAGGTTTAGAAAGATTAGCTATGTTACATCTTGATATCAAAGATATTAGAATGCTTTATCAAAGCGATTTAAAATGGCTTAAAGAAACAATTTAGTCTATACTAATACTAACTTTTTTGATAACTATGTTTTCTCCTCTCTGAATGAAAGTCACGTAACACTCTCCAGGAACTAGCCCCAAGTCTTCTTCCACCCATTTAGGTAAGTATATTCTTCTATTGATATCATATTTTTTAACATCAGTTATTGGCATACTCATATTCTTACACTGAGTAACCACTCTAAAAGGGTTTTGGACATTTAGGTTATTAAGGTGTTAATTTTATCATCCCCATTTACTATTAACTTGTATGAGTTCAATACGTATTGCGGTTACCGGGGCTGCAGGTCAAATAGGATATAGTTTACTCCCCAGAATTGCAGCTGGCGAGATGTTTGGTTTGGATAAAAAAATTTCTTTACAACTTTTAGAAATTCCTCCTGCGTTGGAAGCGTTAAAAGGTGTAGCAATGGAACTTGACGATTGTGCATTTCCTCTATTAGAAGAAATTATAGTAACTTCAGATTCAGCTGAGGCTTTCAAAGATGCAAACCTTTGTCTGTTGGTTGGTAGTAAGCCTCGCGGGCCAGGGATGGAGCGCTCAGACTTATTGAAAGACAACGGTAAAATTTTTGTGGGGCAAGGCAAAGCGATCGCTGAAAATGCAGCAGATGATTGTAGAATAGTAGTGGTAGGTAATCCATGCAATACAAATTGTATGATAGCAGCCTCCCAATCTAATCGTTTTGATAACGATAGATTCACAGCAATGACTCGTTTAGATGAAAACAGGGCAGTGTCAATGCTAGCAAAGAAAGCTAATGTAACTGTTGAAGATGTGAACGGACTTGCCATCTTTGGTAATCATAGTCCAACAATGTTCCCGGATTACTCCAATACTTATATTTCAGGCGAAACAGCAGTTGACGTAATTAGCGATGAGCAATGGTTACAAGACGAATACATACCAGCAGTTGCAAAGAGGGGTGCAGCCATCATCAAGGCAAGAGGTCTTTCTAGTGCAGCTTCAGCTGCAAATGCGTTAATTAATCATGTTCAGAGCCTTTACACTGTGAGCGATAAAATACATTCGATAGTAGTTTGTAGTGAGGGACAGTATGGTTTTGCAAAAGGAGTGTGGGCAGGAATGCCAGTTAAGACAGTTTCTCCCGGTAAATACGAAGTAATTGAGAATTACGAGCACGATGATTTTGCCAAGGAGGCACTAACTAAGACTAATGAAGAATTAGTTTCTGAAAGAGAATTGGTTTCAGAATATCTTTAATCAGGTCCAGCTTTAGAGTAATCGCCAAAGCTTTCATACTTTACGAAGTTATTTTTGAATAGAGTAATTAATTCATTTGCTTTCAAATCATATGCCTCTTTATCATTCCAAGTATTTTTAGGATTTAAAATAGTAGAATCAACACCAGGAACTTCGTTCGGAATTAAGATTTTAAAATTAGGATCTGGTGAAAAGCTCGCATCATCAAGCTTACCTTCTAAAATCGCAGTCAACATTTTTCTGGTGAGGGGTAAATCTATTCTTTCTCCGGTACCATAAGCTCCTCCACTCCACCCTGTATTTACTAGCCAAGCCTGAGCATTATGTTTTTTCAATTTATTACCCAGTAGCTCAGCATATGTTGTAGGAAACTGTGGCATGAAAGGCGCGCCAAAACATGTGGAAAATGTAGCTACAGGTTCGGTTATGCCTCTTTCAGTACCTGCCACTTTTGCAGTGTATCCGCTCAAAAAGTGGTACATGGCCATTTCAGGAGTTAATTTCGATATAGGTGGTAAGACACCAAAAGCATCACAAGTAAGAAAAATGACATTTTTTGGATGTCCTCCTTTTTCAGAATGTTCTATGTTACTGATGTGGTTAATAGGATACGACACACGAGTGTTTTCGGTTATTGTTCCGTCGTCATAATCTACCACGCCATCATCATCAGTAATTACATTCTCAAGCAATGCTCCAGGTTTAATTGCATTAAAAATATCAGGTTCTTTTTTAGGGTTTAATTTTATCGTTTTAGCATAACACCCACCTTCAAAATTAAAAATACCTTCATCAGACCATCCGTGCTCATCGTCACCAATTAGCCTTCTGTTTGGATCGGTTGAAAGGGTTGTTTTTCCAGTTCCACTTAGTCCAAAGAATAAAGCAGAATCATCATTCTCACCTATATTGGCAGAGCAATGCATTGGCATAACGCCCTTCAGAGGCAAGTAAAAATTTAGAGCTGAGAATATCGATTTTTTAATTTCTCCAGCATATTCAGTCCCTCCAATTATGGCCATTTTCTTCTTCAGATTTAGTACGATAAAAACTTTTGAATTTAATCCTAATTCTTCCCAATTCCCAATATTTGTGGAGGGTGCACTCAGTACAGTAAATTCAGGATTTAAATTTTCTATTTCACTTTTCGTTGGTCTAATAAACATGTTGTGTGAGAAATGACCTTGCCACGCCATCATTGTAACTACTCTCAATGGTAGCCTGTACCTCTCATCAGCCCCAGCAAATCCATCAAATACAAAAAGATCTTTATGCTCCATTTCCTTTTTGACAGCTTTCTCTAGAACATCAAACGATTCTTCACTTAGGGGTAAATTTACGTCTCCCCAGTCAATCAAGTTTTCTGTTTCCTCCTCTTTAACAATAAATCGGTCGTTTGGAGATCTTCCGGTATATATTCCCGTGTTAATAATTACAGTTCCGTTTGAGGAAAGTCTGCCCTCATTTCGATTCAATTCTTCATTTCGCCATTCCTCTTGTGTAAGATTTGACTTAACTGATGAGGGTTTTATTCCCATCAATTTTAACTGATGAAGCATACCACTTCGCACACGATATTGTATTTATAATTGAGGTATGTTTTTCAACCTTCAAAATGCTTATAAAGATAGATTATAGATTATATAAAATTGCCTTTAAGTCTTTATTTGGGGCTACCTAATGGCCTTAAGTAGAAAAATGGCTTTTAACGTTAAACCTCGTGTAAGTGAGACCTTTTCTGGGCCGGTGGTCTAGGGGTTATGACGTCGCCCTTACAAGGCGAAGATCGGCGGTTCGATTCCGCCCCGGCCCACCATTCTCGTCGTAAGCAAAAAATGCTAGGTCAAAATTTTTTAATAGATTCTAACATTTCCAAAAGAATAGTAGATTCGGCTGAGATTTCAGAGGGTGAAAAGGTATTAGAGATTGGCCCCGGAAGAGGAGCACTTACAGGACTATTATCTTCAAAAGGAAATTTAATAGCTATTGAGAAAGATAAATGGCTAGCTGTAGTACTAAAACAAAAATTTAAAGAAAATGTAGAGATTATTGAAGGAGATATTCTAAAATGGGATGTACCTCCTATAGACGTTATAGTTGCTAACTTACCATATTCAATTTCGTCACCAATTCTATTCAGATTATTTAATTATGAATGGACTCGAGCAGTTTTGATGTTTCAAGAAGAGTTTGCAAATCGTTTAGTTGCAAAACCGGGCTCCAAAATCTATGGTCGCTTATCTGTGATGGCAAATCACTTCGTAGATACTAAGAAGTTGTTTAAAGTATCTAAGACTGCCTTTCAGCCTCAGCCTAAGATTCATTCACAAGTAGTAAAGTTAGTTCGCAGAGAACCAGATTATGCATTAGATGATTTTGACACCTTTGAAAAAGTAGTTAAATCAATATTTACACATAGAAGGAAGAAAGTACGGAATTGTATAAAGTTGACTTTTCCTAATCTCGTTCTTGATAACTTAAATTATATGGATTTAAGGGCTGAGATTCTTACTCCTTCTGAAATTGCCGAGTTATCAAATTCAATCTTTCAACTCAAATTAAAATAATTTCTTTAACAAAAGCATATCAGTTAAACTAGCTTTTACCTTCAAATCACCTGTCATATATGCTTTGATTGGTGACATTTCCTTATTAATTAAAGCAACTAAAACATCAGATGTTGCAGTTACAACTAGGTCTTTATTTGTGTCTTCAGATTCAACAAAAGGGTCTAATTGCATATCTTTTAAATTCGAAATATAATTTTCACCATCTGAAACTGAAATACAAATACTTCTTTCCTTCCCCTCTATTACACCAGAAAATTTTGGTTCATCTTTTATTCGACGGTTAAATTCTGATACTTTCTCATCCAATATTTTTTTTATATTATTCATCTAGTCACCGAAATCACTAAGTTTTACTACAGGCCTAATCCGTTCAATTGTTTTCCAACTTTTGCGAGTACCTGGAGGCCACCTTGAATTATCATGAAAGTAGCTCTTCAAAAACTTAATTGTCCTTTCATCAGAGGGGTAACCACTTCCAAAGTCCCCTATTTCTTTTTTAAGTTTTTTGATTTCTAGCTCTCTAGTTTCTTTAGCTATTATTGATGCAGCAGCCACTACAGGAATCATGCTGTCCGCTTTGTGCATGGAAATAACGTCTGTGTCATTTGGATTAGTCAAGTTTATTTTGATTTCTCTTCCAAATCTTTCTTCGTTGACATCAGCAGCATCTACGTATGCTACATTTGGATTCAGTTTACTAATTACTTTTTCAAAAGCTTTCCTATTAAGCAGGTTAAGTTGGTTTTTCATCCTATATTCATCAATTTTTTCAACGTTAATAATTTCAATTTCATAGCTATAATTCTGTTTAATCAGATTGAAAAGTTTTAACCTTCTTTGAGAACTGAGTAGTTTCGAATCCTTGAACCCTAAATTTTCAACTAGTTTAGCGTTTTCAACTGAAACTGCAGCAACGACCATCGGGCCCATAACTGGACCTTTTCCGGCTTCATCCACTCCACAAATCATGTTTCTAGAACCAAATTAGCCCATTTTCGAGCCATGAAATATATTGCCGCCTTTTCGGGAACTTCAACAACCGAATCAGGCATCAGCTTTGCTATATTTCCCATAGATACTGGGTAATTAACGATAGATCTAATTTTTGTAGCTTTATCACCAAAAACGGTTGCTTTTTTCATAGGATCAAAATTCTCTAACTCCTTAGTGTTAATGGTTGTGACTCTCAAACCAGAGCCGCCATGCAAAGACCCAGGTAATCTTATCAATCTGTGAACATCTCCCGTAACTGGTTCATCGGGGAAAATTGCAGCTTCTTTAATTGCTGTACGAACTAAATGTCTCTGAGTTCCCTTGGATAAGGAATTAAAAATATTTTCAGTATCTTCATTTAGATTAATATTTGACTTTCCAAGCTTCAACTCTTTCAATTTTCCGTTTAATTCATCATCGCTTGTTGATTTTAGATTGTTAATTAAAGCAGTTATTTTTCTTGATATAATACCACTCCATCCCTTTGCTTTCAGTGAGGGTAATTTTTTTACGCCAAGATTTTTACGTTCGATACCTTTTCCTCTGATTGCAAATTCTTTAGTGTATCCAGCATCTACCAAGATGTTTTCTAAATTTAAACCCTTTCCGGTCATATAATCAGAAAGCTCTCTTCTTGCACCAGAAGGTAGGGAAAGCACAGACGGGGTTCGCACGTGGACATGATATCCTCTACCCCCACTAAAGGTGATGAGCAAGTCTCTTTCGTCCAGAGCAAAATCACCTAACAAAATGTCGTGAACGAGCCTGAAAGTCTGCTCGCGAATGTAATCCATTAATTTAGAGAATGTAATTTTCCCCTTTTTTACATCTTCCATCTCAGGCAAATGATCTGCATCTAAATCAAAAATTAAATCAGCCCCTTGCCACTTTTTTTCTATCATAGTCTTACTTCCAGGATCACTGTAATATGCAACGGAATGGTATGAATGGGCAGGTGCAGTATTTTCTAGATAAGCTTTAATTTCATTTATTGTGCTGAAACGAACATGTCTATTCATCACACCACCACCCCATTTAAGAAATCCCCACTCTCTAGCAGTAAATCTTGGTGGAAGCATAATATCTGCGGACCTATAATATTCACGAAATTTTTCTTGTAAAAAATCTTTTGTCTTAATTGGCTCAATTTCTTTGAGTAGGCTCATTTCAAATAAGTCTCCCATTTTGATTTAGCTCGAAAGATGCCTTGGCTCAACCATCCATTTCTCAGCTTTTGAGTAATGGTATATTCCCATGGTTTTCTTGGTAAAGATGATGCAAAATGTCTTAATAGTTCATTCTCTAAATTTTTTTCCTTAGACTCTAGTTCGATACAACTAATATTCCCAGAACTGGGTTTTTCTTCCCAAATATCTGTTTTAATTTTAAAGTTTTCTGTGTCATACTTGTAAACCATGGCGGTCTTTTCGTGGGCAATTACGAAGGATACTTTGGTGTGCGTACGTCTTTCTGTAGTCCTTTTATAATTGTATTCCTTCTTATCTAAAAGTTTTCGAAATGAAGCTGCAGTTGTTCTTGATTCAAAACATACAGGTAATTTTACCAATGGATTTCTCCACCAACTACCGGATAGCCTAATTCGAATTTTTCAAGGGTAAACGGATGAATTTCTCCATATCTTAATAATGTGCTACCATCGCTTATTTCTATACTTCTTCCAGGAATATAAATAGAATCTTCACATTCTTTTGGTTCACCTTTTATTCTAAGCCTTAGTGCAATACTATCGGCAATCGTTCTAGCTTGAGAAAAGGTGTTTTTGCTCGCAATTTGCATCCAGGCCAGTGATTGCGAATTAGTATGCATTTTAACAATATCTCCAATTTCAAAAACTTTCTGTGGTAGTTCTCGATGCTTGTTATTTTTCAGCAACTCTAAAAGGTTGGGTAATATACTTGAGCGGAGTACATGATAATCTTCAGTAACTGGGTTAGCAACTTCAGTTTCATTTTGGCTATCTCTTCGAGTATACTCATGAAGCATTTTTTTTGAGGTTAATGTCAGTGTTACAACCTCTTGGAATCCCAATCCTAGCATTATTTCTCTGCAATGACTTTCACGCTTTCTTGAGTCTAACGATTCACCAAATAGTGTCATTTGCGGTAAAGTTTCAGGAAATTCATCGTAACCAATTCCAATTGATACTTCTTCGAGTAGATCGATTGGGTGTAGAATATCCGCCCTATAAGCAGGTACTTTCACACTCCATTTATCATTTTTTAGTTCAGGCTCCATTCCACATTTTCTAAATGCCTTGAATATAACAAATTGACCGGGGTCAAATCCAAGTAATTTGATAAGATATTCATTATCAATTTCGTGGACTCTAGGGTCCATTGTTGGTACAATTTTATTCTCTGAAGGAAATTTAAGTTCAAGTTGTTCAATAGTTCCTCCTCTCTCAACCAATGCTGCTGCTACTATGTTAGCACATGCATCGACAGCATTTTGGTCGAGTCCAGTTACATCGATTAGCACGTCAGTAGTGTCTTCAGTTATTGTTGTTAATGCTCCATTTATTATTGGAGGCAATGATGCTACTTCATCGTTTGAATCTTTTATAATTGGATATTTGTTAAATTCAGATAATAGATGTGCGTATTCTTTACCTTTCGGATGTTCTTCCAGTATTTCTTGAGGGGTCATTTCATAGTCCTTTTGTAAAGGAACAAATGCAGGTTCATGTGGTGAGCAAATGTCATATGTAAAAGGGCCTTCGATTTTTGATAAATCGTGGATACCAATTGATACTTTTTTTCTTTTCCTTCCTAGAGTAACGTGTAACTTTTCTTGAAGTTCCATCAAGCATTTAATTGATATGTCGTCTAGAGTCACACCTCTAACAATTCCACCTGATATACAAGGTCTTATTTCCATTACCTCCTTTGAAATAAACATATGTGTAGTTTGTGGCTTCACTTCATACTCAATTAAACCTAAACTTTGTTCAGTAAATGATCTAAGTGCTCTTGCAACTCCCTCTGTCGAAAGTAAATCAGGTCTATCTGGAAAAAATTCAACAATAGCTTCTGAGTCATTTATTTCATCAGGATCAGCGCCTATCTTTGGAATGATATTAGCAAAATCATTCGAAGATAATTTAACTTTAAGCATACGGTTTAAATCTTCTAGCACTATGTTAATGACTGGCATCCTAGGTTCCTATTGTGAAGGTATTATAAGGAAATGTGTCGAAAACTAGTTTAAAACTACTTATTACGCCTTCTTTCACGTTTGCGACGGCGCATTTTTTTCTTACGCCATTTCCAACGCTGTTTTCCGGCTTTTTTCCAAACTCGGGAGCTTCTCTTCATACTATTAGGATGTTCGCACTCGCCCACTGTATTTAAAATGCGACCTAGTAAGAATCAATAACTATATTTCCATTCTCTACTCTTTTCTTTGCATCTATAATCAAATCTCCGAGTTCGCTATTATCTTCGGTTTTGAACATTATGCGTACTTTTTTCAGGTTTATTTGACAATTACATCTAATACATTTCTTAGTTTTAAACTGTAAATCAGCCCCAGTAACAAATCTACATTTTGGGCAGCATATCACTCCAAACATAATTGTAACATTTTAATTTGGATTAAATAAATCTTGTGGGAAGTATTATTTGGCCTTACCTACTTAGCACGATAATGAAATATCCGGAATTTCCCAATCACGAAAAATATACGCAAATTCGTACGATTCTTAACGGGGATTGTGACGGAGAAGTTTGTGTAAGAGGTTGGATTTATCGAACACGCTCATCAGGTAAGTTAGCCTTTATCGTTTTAAGAGATTCAACAGGTAATATTCAAAGTACAGTATCTAAAAAAAATGTTAGTGAATCAGCTTTTTCGGATGCTCGAAAAGCTCTTATTGAGTCCTCAGTTATTGTAAAGGGAATTCCTGCTAAAGATGATCGAGCTCCAGGTGGATGGGAGATAAGGGCTACAGACTTTCAAGTTGTTCATTTTGCTGAAACTTTTCCAATTACAAAAGATCAGAGTGATGAGCATTTGCTAAACAATAGGCATTTGTGGTTACGTAGTCAGAACATGGTGGCATCACTTAAAATCCGTTCAACGGTTTTCAAGGCATTTAGAGATTATTGGACAAGTAATGATTTTACCGAAATTCAATCGCCGAGCTTTACGACTTCAGCTTGTGAAGGAGGCTCAACTCTCTTTAATGTATCTTATGATGATGAAAAGGAGAAAACCGGCCAAAAATTTTATGCCCATTTAAGTCAATCCTGGCAATTATATGCTGAAGCTACAATGTTTGGTTTGGAGAATATTTTCACTTTAGCACCTTCATTTAGGGCCGAAAAGTCTCGAACACGTCGCCACCTAACTGAATTTTGGCACGCAGAAGTTGAATCTGCTTGGATGCACAACCATCAAATGATGGAATTAGAGGAAGGAATGATTGTGTTTATCATCGAATCTGTTTTATCAAATAATCGAAAAGAATTAGAAATATTGGGCAGAGATATTTCAGTTCTTGAGAATATCAAAGCACCATTCGAAAAAATGACTTATGAGGAAGTACTTGGTAAATTGAATTCAATGGGCTTTGATTTGTCATGGGGTGACGATTTTGGATATAAGGAAGAGAAAGCCCTTACCCAAGACTTGAAGTCGCCAATGTACATTACAAATTTTCCCAGGGAGAAGGGTTTCTATCATAGACCTGATCCTAGCGATCCTAGGTCTTTAGTTTGTCATGATTTACTTGCGCCAGAAGGATATGGGGAAATAATAGGAGGAGGCGAAAGAGTTTGGTCCTCTGAAGAGTTAATAGAAAGAATTCGTGAGGAGGGACTAGAACCAGAGTCTTATGGCTGGTATTTAGATATCCGTAAATTTGGTAGCGTACCTCACTCAGGATTTGGTTTAGGTATAGATAGAACAGTCAGCTGGATTTGTGGTTCAGATCACATTAAACATGTCATTCCTTTCCCAAGGACAATGCGTAGAACAACACCTTAGATTTATTTTAAATCTTTAGCTTGCTTAACCCAATTGTCTCTCTTTACTCTACCTGGGAAAAATTCGATCGCTTCATTAACTTGTTCTTCTAACTCAGGTGTCATGTTTGATATTTGTTCGTAGGTGTATATGCCTAGAGCATTTAATTTTTGCTCTAAGAAAGGACCAATACCCTTAATGTTTTTTAAATCATCCTTATTTTCTTCATCAGCTGTACCAAGAGTTTTAAAATCAATACTGTCTTTTTTTTCTGCAATTCTGGCTAAATCATCTTCTTTGCTACCGCTATCTTTTTTCTCAGCCTTTCTTGGCTCTTTATCTTCAGAATCAGCTACTCCGTCACCGTCAATATCGCCTTTACCATCTTCTTCCATAGGTCCTTTAATTTTCTCATCAATAGGTCCGGCACCTCCAAATATTTCCAATGATCTAGCCACTCTTTTTCTAACGTAAGGTTCAGGATCGTTCAATGAACCAACGAGGGAGTCGCGAGCATCGCTGGAACCAGCAAATCTTCCCAACCCTTTTGCAGCTTGCCATCTTACGTACATGTCATCATCATCCATGCATTTGATTAGGTAAGGTAGAACAGCCATCCTACCAGTTCGTCCCATTGCATCTGTGGCTATTCTTCTAGCAAAAGCATCGCCATTTTTTAGTAAGTCATTAACCAGTGGCTCAAGCCCCAGTTCGCTCATATTTTGGAATAATTCTATAGCTCCCTTATTCACAAAAGAAGCACTACTTCCAGCTTCGCTTTCTTCATTTTCCAGTATAGTTTCAACAAGATTGTTAGAAATAGAAACCTCACTTAGGGGTAACATTGCCTTTAGAGTTATGAGTGCTTCATTACGTGTTTCAAAGCTTTCATCTCCTAAATCCTCAATTAAATTTTGTATTCTACCTGATGAGCCGCCACCAATATTCGAATCACTTTCCATCTTAATCAAACCATTACCCAATTACAGTATTTAATATTTAAACATCTGTATGGAAGATTATGGCTCCCCTAATTATTTCTCACAGAGGTAAGGTCGATTTATCTAGTTCAGAGAATAGTTTAGTTGGGATTCAAGAGGCAATTGATCTGGGAGTGAATATGATTGAATTTGATGTTAGAAATACAGTAAATGACGTTCTAGTTTGTTATCATGATGAATCAATTAAAGGTAAGCCTATTTCCCACATCGAATACGAGGAAATGAAAGCATTAGACAAAGATGTTTGTAAGTTAGAAGAAGTTATTGAACTGTGTAAAAATAAGGTTGGAGTCAATGTAGAGATTAAGGAAGAAGGTTATGAGCAAAAAATTATTGATTTATTAGTTCCTAATTTTAGCTACGCAGATATACTGATTACCTCTTTTAAGTCCAAAGTAATTCGAAAAATTAAACTTAAAGACTCTAAATTAACCACAGGATTTTTAATTGGAGAGTCACTTAGTTACAACACATTCTACAGAGTAATCAAGGAATCTTTTACGATGAGAGAATTTTTGTATTCTAAGGCAGATTTTGTGTGTCCATTCTATAAAATTTACGAAATTGGCTTAATGCACAAATTTAAAAAATTAAAAATACCAATCCAGCTTTGGACTGTAAATGATTTAAGTTTATTAAAAGATTTAATAAACAGAGATTTCCACTCTGTAGTAACCGATGTATCAGGTAAACTTTTGCAGGAGCTTTGAAATATGACTGAGTTAGACTTAGAAAAAATAAACAAATTTGCACCATTTTGTCTATCTTGCTTGGGTCGCTCAGTTGGATTAGTCGGTTTTGGTCTTGACAATAGAGAGAGAGGGTTGGAAATGGCCAACCTCATCGAGATATCATCAGGTATTGATACCGACAAAGAATTAATATGTGATTCAGAGGATTGTAAAATTTGTGATGGATTAATTGGGGAAATTGATAATTTTATAGATTTATGCTGTGATTCAATATCAGATTATTCCTTAGAAACTTTCAAAATTGGAACTATTGTAGATAAAGACATACTCAACACAGAGTCAGAATTTTCAAAAATATTTGGTTTAAATTTATCGGAAACTATCAAATCTCAATTGAACAGAGAAATAGGAATTGGCGTGTTTCAAAATCTTGATATTTCAGCTAGGCTTGATAGTCCTGACTCAACAATTATAGTTGATACTAGGTATGATACTATTAACCTAGAAATTAAGTCTATTTTTATTGAGGGAAAATACAATAAGTACGATAGAACTATTCCACAAACTTATTGGCCTTGCAGTAAATGTAAGGGAAGAGGGTGCAGACAATGTAACAATACAGGCCAATTATACCCAGATTCAGTCCAATCACTTGTAGCGGCACCTTTCATGAAAGCTACATACTCAACAGAAAATTTATTTCACGGTATGGGTCGGGAAGACATAGATGCAGCTATGTTGGGCTCAGGTAGGCCTTTTGTTTTGGAATTACGCAGACCTAAAGTTAGGGATATAGATTTAGATAAAATGCAAATTAAAATTAACACAGCAAACAAGGATAGAATTCGAGCTTCTGATTTTAAATTAGTCCCTCGTTCAAGAGTTGCGGAGTTAAAAAAAACAGTTTGCGATAAGTCATACAGAGTAGATGTTTCAGTTCCTGAGGAACTTTCTATAGAAAGGCTTAAGAACGGGGCGCAAAGGTTGAAGGAGAAGCTTGTCAAGCAGCGGACACCGACACGTGTAGCGCACCGTAGAGCAGATCTGATACGCCCACGCTTTGTTGAATCGGTAAAGGTTTTATCTTTTGAGCAGGGAATGGTCGAACTAGAAATCAAAGCTCAACACGGAACCTACATTCGTGAACTTGTTAGCGGAGACATGGGACGTACAGTGCCCAGTTTTTCGTCGCTGGTTGATGGGGCATGTAAGGTAGAGGTTTTGGATGTCCTTAATCTCCATCTTGAAAACGAAGAGGAAACAAAATGACCAAAAGATCACAAGGATTAAGGAGTGGTTCACGCCACAAGCTTTCACGCTCTTTTAGGGAGAAAGGACTGTCCCCAATTACACGCTCATTACAAACTTTCGAGGTTGGCGATACTGTCAACGTAGTAATTGATCCTTCATATCAAAAAGGTCAACCACATCACAGATTTCATGGATTAACTGGTAAAGTTACAGGAAATCAAGGTAAGGCTTATGTGGTGTCAACACGTGTAGGAAAAATGCTCAAGGAGTTAATAATAAGGCCAGAGCATCTCAGGAAAGCCAAGTAGGAGCAGAAAATGGAAGCAGAAAAACAACCAGAACCAGTACCTTTAGGTGTAGCTAAAGAATTACTCGAAAAAGAATTAAGCTTACGAGAAAACCGTTTGAGATGCGTTGATTGTGGCAATTTCCAAGCAGTTCCTGATGTTGAACCAGATACTGAAAAATCAGATGATGATGAATCAGATGAATACACAGGTCCTGTTTGTGAAAAATGTGGTTCAAAAAGATTAATGTTAATAGAACAAATACAATATGAGCACAAGTTAGCCCTTGATCATGTTCGTTTGATTACTCAGGCTACTCCTGGTCAGGGAGCTCAAATTATAGAGAAAGTTATTGAATTAGAGCATGTTAATGATTACTATGCAGCTAAAATTGTAGATGTTTTACCCATGCATGCTGATGATGTAAGGTCTATCTTTGCCAGGGAGCGTTTCTCACTTGGGCATGATGAAATAGATACTATAATCTCTGCAGTAAAGGAGACCATGGGGGTATGATTTATGGAAGATTATGCCTACGTTCTTGATGTTTTGCCGGAAGGGAGACCAGATAGCAAAAGGCGATTCAGAAGAGAGCCTTTAGTTTACGGTTTAGGTATAGAAGAGTTCAAAATTTTTGATATGCAGCCTATTGCTGGTGCAGCAATAAATATTGGAGATAAATGTTACATTGGTAAAGAAACAGAGGATAGAACTCAAATTGACCATGTTAGAGCAAGAGTGAATTATTCAGATTTAACACACACAGCACAAAGTGAACTTAGCTTTGTTCTAGATGAGATTGTTAAAGATAATGAAGAGAAATTCATACAATTTTATAATCATGCAGGCCCTATTTCTCGTCGTTACCACTCTCTAGAGCTTATTCCCGGATTGGGTAAGAAAACAATGAATCTAATTGTGAGTAATAGACCTTACAAAACTTTTAAGGAAATGGAAGAGAAGATCTCAAGTTTTCGCAATCCTGAGAAGTATTTATCTCAACGAATTGAAAATGAAATCCGTGAGACTGATCAAAAATATCGCCTCTTTGTGAGATAATTATACAGAATAAGTGTATTGTATTGCGCCAGCTATTCGAGCTCTAACATCTGCATTACCAGACAAAGAAATTTCTAAAGTCCAATTCCCACTACTTCCAGCTACAGAACCCATAATGTGTTGATTAGTTCCTGGGCTAAAAGTTTCGATTAGTACTTCGGCTCCTTCATGATCGCGTAGTATTAGCTCCCCGCTTCCAGAGCTGCCTATGTCAGCCTCTAGATAGTATACAATGTAATTCCAAGGTCCGTATCTTTCATGACCGCCATTCGCAAATTGAGTATCATAGACTCCAAAGTCAGGTCCGATAAATTCTTCATCGAAAAGGTCTCCTCCTCTGCAGAAGTATGAATTTCCAGTGTAGCCGCTGCCATAGTTTCCTAGATTCATAATCAGTACTAATTCACCATTAGAGTTTGTATATTCTAAATTATTAAACCATCGTGCATTTTTATCAAAAGTATACGCCATGAATGCTCCAGAGTCAGCGTTGGCATTAATCTCAGCTACAGATTCAGTAATGTCAATTACACTTGCTCTGAATTTTTCACCATACATACTGAATTCCCAGCTCTTGTCCATTTCTAACGGAAAATTGGCAATGTTTTGCGGGATATTGTTCTCGTAGACAGAAAAATCAGACATTTGAACACGTCCTAATGCAGGATTATAATTAAGGACAGCATGCCTTTTTGCGTCATCGAGATTTCCAGCTCCTACATAGTAGTCCGAATCATCGTCATCTACAGAAACGACCATAGTGGTGGAAAATTGCTTATCATCTACAGTAACTGAGTACTCCCAGAAATCTCCTTTATTCCAGTTCGGAGAGTACAAGTACAAGCCATCTTTTTCATCACCAAAGAATCCATTTTCTAAGCAACCGCTGCTCACAGTAGTCATGAAAATAACAATTGTTACTATGAATGAGGTCTGCTTCATATCCTATCACTAAAGTACAGTTAATTATAGTTCACTATATCCTTCTAGTTTGAAATGCTCTCTTGCCTCAGATACAGTGTAGAAAGATCCAGTGATTAATGTTTTTTCACCAGTTGACGATGAAATAGCATCTTTTACGCTTATAAATTTCCTACATTTCACATTAAGTTGATTACATACTTCGTAAATATAATCGGATGAAGCACTTCTTTCACTATTTAGATTACAAGCCGATACAGTGCAATCTGCCGGCAATTTAGCTATAAATGCTTCAATGTCTTTATCAACAAGCATTCCCAAGATTACTTCTTTGTAGTTATCATCTATTGATAATATGTGTTCTATAGCTTGTTCGTTATGTGCAGTATCAATTGTAAAATTTAGATGCTTTTCTTGTCTACCTGGAATGTTCATAATAATTGGTTCAACCGAAAATTCGAGTACGTTAGTACACGCCTTAATCCAATCTGCAATTTTCAGTCCCTTGATAATTTTCTTTGATTCAGGTATGTACTTGTGATATTTTTCGTCCCACCCAGTTATTACTGTGGCGTTTTTTCTTACAATTTTAGCTTTTGTTGCAGCAATTTTTTCTAAGCTATCACCTAAATAATCTACGTGATCTAATCCTAGCGTAGTTAAGATTGCAATCTCCGCATCTGCAACATTTACTGCATCCCACTCGCCTCCTAAACCAATTTCCATTATAGCATAATCCACATTTTTACTACTAAAATAAATGTAAGCGAGAGCTGTTAAAGCTTCAAAATAGGTTATTCGAAGACTATTCTGTTCAGACAGCATCTTTATTTTTAATAAATACGTAGCAAACTCCTTTTTGCTTATTATATTATTACCAATTTTAATTCTTTCCCGTACGCTGTGGATATGTGGGGACGTAAAGCATCCTATCTTTCTGTTAGTTTGCATTAAAGTATGATTTAGGTTGAAACAAGTGCTCCCCTTAGCATTTGTTCCACCTACTGCTATAATTCTCAGTTCGTTTTGCGGATTTCCAGCCAAATTCATAAGCTTCTTTATTCTTTCAAGACCTGGCTTAATTTTGTTCTGGTTTAATTCATTTAGCCAAAGTAGTGTTTTTCCATATTCTTTAGACATACTAATTATTCAATTGATTCCCATTCAACTGTATCTGGAGTAACAATTCCTTGATCGTTTAAGATTCCTCTAAAATTGTCTGGTGAAACGCCTGCAATCTCAGCACCTTTAGTTAATGTGGCCTTTCCTTTCTTATATATTTCGACTGCAGAAGCGTATCTAAGGTGATTCTTCTTTTCTATCATAAATCTAAGAGATTCTTTAACAACGTCTGACCTGCTACTGAAATGTCCAGAATCGACGAGCGCTTCTATCTGCATGACAAGTATCGGAGGTAGGGAATAGGAATTACTCATATAATAACTATTATTAACTATTATTAATAATTATTCACTAAGCTTTATATGCTACTTTCTGGTGAAAATATTGATACGTTATGAGCCTTAACCTAAAAAATTGGTTTGCTAACACATTAGCGCTCGCGCTAATATGCTTTGGATTTCTCTTAATCACAGGGGTAGCTTCAGCAGATGCTTATGATCATAAAATGACTGTAAGTCCTAGCTCTCAATCCGGTGATCCAGAAGAACAATTACAATACACTATAACCATAGAAAATACAGGTGACAATGATGACACATATGATATGAGCGTAACTAACTCTACCATTCCTACAGGTTACACGGCATTCATTTTGCCATCTACCTTGTCAGTTGAGGAAGATGAGTCTGGAACTGCTACATTGTTCATTAAAATAGCCAACAGAACGACAAATACAGCAGAGGGTGGAGATACTGCTCAAATTAGTTTTAAGTCTAAATCTCAGAACAGCGACAGTGGAGGCAAAACTAAGACACAGACGGCATCCTTGACGGTCAATAATGTATACGGAACAACTTTGACACCAAGCGAAGGTGAAAAAACCGTTGATCCAAATGAAAATGTTAAGTTCATGGTCAGCGTTAAAAATTCAGGGGGCAATACAGAAGACAGTGTAACAATTTCTTTCACTGCAAATGGTGTAGATTCATGGGATATAACTCCTCAGCCATCAACATTAACCCTTGACATAAACGAAGTTGGCTTCTTCAATCTTTCAGTAACTCCAGATATCGAAGCTGTAGCTGGTCTGAAAAGTATTTCAATTATCTCAACTTCAGAGGATGGTCAAACGGTTTCTTCAACATCTGTAACCGTTAAGGTTAATCAACTTCCTGCGCTTCAAGTAGATAAAGTCGATTCAAGTTCTAAAGACGTAGAGGCTGGAAAGCGTGTTTATTACTCCTTTGAGGTAACAAACAAGGGAAATGCAGTCGATACCTTCAATTTGGAAGTTGACACTTCAAGTTTACCAGTTGGTTGGGATGCTTCGCTTGATCAGGACAAGATAAGTAATCTAGGAGTTGACGATAATATCACTCTTACAGATGTACTGGTAGTCAAAGCCCCTGAGGATGCAGCTGCTGACGTAGAAACGCAAATTATAGTAACTATTTCTTCCGATTACAATGCATCTATCAATTCTACCTACACATCAAGAACAACAGTTCTTCAAAATTATGAGCCAAAATTAGCAATCCAAGGTGAAGATACCCAATCTGCAAAGCCAGAGGATCAAGTAAACTTTACAATCAAGATTACTAATGATGGTAATGGTGAAGATGACATTTCATTATCTTTGATTGGAGGTAATGCAAGCTGGGGTCAGCTTGGAGATTCGGCTTTTACTCTTGCAGCAGGTGCAAATGATACTACCACATTAAGAGTAACTCCTCCAAAAGGTACCGAGGCAAAGAATGGATATACCTTAATTGTTAAGGCTACATCCGAAGATGATTCTACAATAACCACTAGGAACATATTCATTAATGTTCTTCAAATATATGAAGTTTCAGTTCAGGTTTCCGGTGAAAGCTCAAAGAAGGGAGATCCAGGTGATGAATTAATTTTTGAAATGACGGTAAAGAACAAAGGTAATGGAGAAGACACGGTATCTCTGTCTTTAGAAGGAGCAAAAGCTTCTTGGGCATCCATCGTCGACGAAGTTGAACTGGCAAGTGGAGAAAGTAAAACAGTCAACTTAACTGTAAACATCGATGACGATGCAACAGTAGGAGATAACGATATTATTGTGAACGGTACCTCTGAAGATAATCCTTCGGCGTATGACACAGGAACAGTAAAAGTTTCAGTTAATAAGCAGTTCAAGGTAGATGTTGTAGTTTCTTCCAAAAGCGGAGATCCTGGCACTACTGTTGAATACGATGTTAGAATTCAAAATGAAGGCACCGGTAATGATACTTTTACAGTTAATGTAGATGATTATCCAGCAGGCTGGTCAGTAGATCCTGTTTCTTTCCAAGTAGAAGATATTCCTGCAGGCGGTGAGAAATTAGTAAAGTTGAATGTCTCAATTCGATCAGGTGAAGATAACAAGGCTTTTACAATCAACTTAACAGCTTCATCAGATGAAGCACAGAAAGAAAATCCTCCGAAATATGCTAATAAAACAGTCAGTATTATTACAATTGTAAATCAAGAATATTGGATTGACTTGTCTGTTGCCGATGCTGACAGAACAGTTGAAGCTACAGTAGGAGTTCCAGTATCTGTAAAGATAGATGTGAGTAACCTAGGGACTGGTGACGATATAATTGCTATGACTAATACGCCTCCAGAGGGTTGGACAGGTGTTGACTTCAGCAACCCTTTCGTTAACGTGGCAGAGAATGGTCAAGAGGAAGTAACTCTGACGATTACGGTTCCGGAAAGTACTTCGAAAGGAGATTATGAACTAGTTGTTAGAGGAGTTTCAGATTGTGACGGTTGTGAAAATGGTACTAAATCAACAGATTCCATTACTTTAACAGTCAAAGTCGATTTAAGCAGGGGTGTTCAAATTAGTACTGATGTTACTGAAATTGAAAAGTTACCTGGTTCCACTGCATCTTTCACAATAGACGTCAAAAATACTGGTGATGGATCTGATAATTTAATTGTTTCAATTCTTAATGATGATTTGGGCTGGGCTTCAGCCAACACCACATCTCTCACCCTTGACAAAGATCAAACTGGTTCAGTTACTGTAAATGTAACGTTACCAGAGTACAATCTAGATAGCTTATCTAATCAAGAGAGAAATGCACTACAAGCCAACAGCTATTCTATAACTGTGAAGGTTAAGTCCGGTGGTGATTTGGAAGTTAGCGATACAGCTTCACTTCAAGTAGATATAGGACAGATTTACGGAGCCAGTGTAGAAATTGTAGGGAATTCGGTAATCACTTCCTACCCTTCAACTGAGACTCAAGCATCTGAGAGGACTGAAAAGTTTACGTTCAAGCTTACAAACACGGGTAATGGCCAAGATACAGTAAACGCTGAGACAATTGCTACTACATATCCAGATGATTGGAATGTAGAACTTTTCCAAAATCCATCATGTTCAAGTTCTTTTTCAGGTTCAATAGGTGCAGGACAATCTAAGTATCTTTACCTGTGTGTAGAACCTGATCAAGATTCAGATATTGGAAATTACAGTGTTCTTACGGAGTTTTCACCTAATTCAGGAATTGATCCTGCGGTTCAGGTATCAGTAAATCTCGAAGTAGCTTCTCCGCGAAGAGAATTAGATGCTACAGCCATTGATAGTTCAAAAGAGATATATCCTGAATATGAAGGAAGTACAACTCAAAACAGTGTAAAATTCAAGGTCAAATTGGATAATACAGGTTCGAACGATGATATTTTCATTCCAGAAGTTGAATCTACTCTAGAAGACGGCTGGACGGTAACTTTCTTCCAAGACAGTTCGAAAACACAGTCTTGGCCGAACTCTGGTGTTACTATTGAAGAAGGAGAACTTGATGATTTATGGGTGTTTGTTTCCGTAAATGATGAAGCTGAAGTGGGTAATGAAACCATCAAAATTTCTGTAAGAAATGAAGAAGATGACCCTAATGCACGACAAGAGATTGATTTAGTGGTTATTATCCAAAGACCGGAAATAGTTGTTAAGCAGAGCAATATTCGAATCGAAATTGATGGAGTATTTGGTAATGCTTCAGAGGTTAAAGACGGAGATACTGTAGTTGTTTATGTTGATGTTGAAAACACTGGTACTGCAGATGCAGATGACGTTAACGTTGAAATTTACTATTATCCGAAAAAAGCACCAACAACTCAGCAGGAAATTGATGAATTGTTGATTGCAGGATTTGAATTTGATGATTCTAAAAATACTTACATTTACCAGTTGTACGGAAGTAATGGTAGATCAACTAACATTAAAGAAGGAAATTCAAAAGAGATTGTTTCAGATGATTGGTTAATTAAGGGCGGCGAATGGTATGTGGAAGCCAGGGCTGATTACGATAAAAACAATGATAATGGCGAAATCCTAGAAGAAAATGAGAACAATAACGATGCAAGGTATTCAGAATTGTTGAGGGTGAAACCAGATTTACAGATCACTGCAATGCGTGTTGATAGTAAATATGCAGGCGATAACTCTGGAACTCCTAATGTGGACGACACTGTAACTTTTACAGTTACTGTAACGAATGCTGGAGCAGCAGATGTCGACAACAGTCGTCTGTACATAACCGCTGACAGCAGCACAGACAACGTAGTATTGAGAGATCGTACAAACCAGGAATATGTTTTGTTTGATTTAGATGCAGGTGAAACTCAAGAGGTTCGCTTCAGATGGAAGGCTACTCTTGAAGAATGGACTGCTTTTAGTGCTGAAGTAAACCCAGTTTGTGATGATTTCAATATTCCAGACTTCACTTGCGAATCCGATGGAGATGGCTTTTCTTCAGACACTGGCCGCATGTTCGACGAGCTCGGTAGATATTCTGATAATGTTTGGCCTAGAACTGGTGTTTTTGAACAAAGTGGTTCTCCAGTTGAATTTTCAGTGTTGCCAGACTTCAAAATTACAGATGTAGATATGGATCCAACGAATCCACAAGTAGGCGAAAAAGTTGATATTACTGTAACTGTTAGAAATATCGGCAACGCAGACTGGCAAATATCAACTAAGCCACTTCAAGTGAAATTTGAAGATGGAGCAGGTACTGAGCTAACTCAACAAATAAGTGAATCAATCGATAAAGATGCCACAACAGAGGTAAGTTTCAGTTGGACAGTTCCTGACAAAGATAACAAGGATTTCTTGACTTTGAGCTGGACCATTGATGCAGGTACAGGAAGTTTTGAGATTCAACAATGTAATGATTGTGACACTACCAATACTGGAGATGGAACAGATAATGACGAATTCATCATGGAAGATTTTGAGCTTCAACTTCAGGCAGTCCTTGGAGAGATTGAATTTATTAACACTTTATCTGAAAGAGAATTAGTTAAAGGTGTACCTTTACTATTACCAATTTTATTCTTGGTAGGATTAGTCGCTTTAGCTATTCCAGTTGTTTTACTCCGCAGAAGGTCCGGAGGCTCAACAGCAGCAGATGATTCAGAAGAATCAAGCGATGAGGAAAGTTCTTCTGAAGAGCCAGTAGCAGCACCTCCATCTAAGATTAGTGTGGCAATAGTGTCTACAATAGACGGTAAAACTGCAAATGTTAAAGTTCCTTCGAACATGCCAGTGAATAAACTGTTGCAAAACTGTGTAGGTAAATTCCCATTACCTCATGCTAACTTTGCAGTAATGTTGAATGGTGTCGCTGTAGACAATAACTTAACATTAGCAGATGCTGGTTTGACAGATAAGTGTCAAGTAGATTTAGTACCACTAGAGTAATCACAAGCAATGCTTGATGTTTTAGTCGTTGGTGCTGGGCCGAGCGGTTCTAGAACCGCTTGGAATTTTGCCGAAGAAGGCTATAAGGTAACTTTGATAGATAGGGCTGAAATTATCGGCGAACCTTGTCAGTGTGCAGGTTTAATTACTCCCAGAACCTTTGAGTATTTAGGATACCAGCGACCAATATTGCAAGAGATGGACGGTGCCAGACTATGGGGCCCCAAGGATTCATTTTTAGAATTCCAAGCCTCAGAAACTAAAGCCTTAGTTATAGACAGACCTGATTTGGATCGCTCCATAGCAGAAAAGGCATCAGAAGCAGGCGCCAATGTTCTTCACGGCCATACATATTTGGGACACGAAAAGATAGAGGGCGGAATTGAAGCCAGAATAAGAAATAAATCAGAAAAATTTAGTATTCAAACCAGGCTACTCGTTGGCGCAGATGGTCCATTATCCAGAGTAGCTAAAAATGCAGGAATTAGTGGTAAAAGGGAGATATTGACTGCATTTGGTGCAGATGTTAAAGGATACAAAGGTAAAGATACTCATGTAGATCTTTTTGTTGGTTCAGAGCTTGCACCACGTTTTTTTGGTTGGGGAATACCCACAGGACCTAACGAAGGTCGTATAGGTATAGCAACAACTTTACCTCATAAGCCAATGCCTTTCTTTAGAGATTACTTTTTGAAGGGTGCACCATCCAAATTGCTCGGAGGCGCAAAAATTATCAATTTGATTAGTGGCTTGATTCCTTTTGGAGTTGCCAGTCCAAGTTACACTGACAATATTATTTTGACAGGCGATGCTGCGGGTATGGCAAAGCCAACATCAGGGGGTGGGATTTATTCAGGTTTAATTTCAGCAGATGCAGCTTTTGAAGTAGCTTCCAAGGCTTTGAATTCGGGTAATCTGAGTTCAGCCAACCTGAGCGAATATCAAGCACTCATAGTGAATAGAATAGGAGGAGAATTAACTAAGGGTAGTTACTTGAGAAAAGCTTTCTTGAGTTTGAACGATAATCAATTGGCTGAAATCATATCAATCTTAGGTGAACCCAAAGTTAAAAAAGCTATAGAAAAAACGGGAGATTTAGATTATGCTTCTTTAGCTGCTTTTTCTGTACTTAAAACGCAACCAAAATTGATTAAATTTGCCCCTCATCTTTTGAAGCCATTTATTTAGTTCGGGATAGGTTTCTTCCTCTTCCAAATAGAAAACTACAGATAGTCCAGCAAATATAACAGTAAGAGAAATTAGTATGTAAAGAGGCCATTTTGGTATAGGTTTCTTTACTCCGAAAGAAGAGTCCGGAATTATTCCATCGACTTTTAATGAGTCGAGATTAATGTTTCCAGGGTAATTTTCAGATAGATTAGTAGTGGCGTTTGTCCATTCCTCCATACTCCAATATCCTCTGGACTGAAGCACTCTTTCCGTCGCATTAAATTGAAAATTCATTGAGAATCTAACAAAGTATGTTCCTTCTTTAGTATCCTCATCAGTGTTTATGTCAAATTTAAGTCTCACAGTTTGGTTGACTTCGATATTTTCAATACTGAAGCTTGCACTTTCTGAATTCGGGCTATCTGAGCACTTTTCTTCCTCGTTCTTATATTTCCAGCAATTCTCAGAGATAGTGGGCCTTTTATCTGAATTAATGCTGCCCAAACTCTCAGATTCATCAATATCAGCTCTGTGGTAAATTTCAGCAACAATCTGAACTCCAGTAAGATTTTCAATATACCTATTTTTAATATCAAGAGAAAAAAATCCGCTTTCGCCTGGTTCTAACTGAGGTGTTGCGAAGTTGTGAAAATTAGGTATATTGCCAGGATGACTTGTATATTCATCAATTTCAGATTGAACTGCAGGTAGCATCATAATCATCAAGACAATGCCTAGAGCCTTTCTCATTACCATGTCAGATAAGCATCCCTTTAAAACGAGTTTCACACTTCGGCAGATAGAATTTATAAGGGATAGTCTTTGAGAAATCATGAGAATAGCCAGAGTTCTAGTATTATCTTCAATTTTTTTTTTGGTTATCATCGGTTTTTTTGTTGTAAATGCGGATGCAATGCCCGTTTATGTTAAAGATTTTCAAGGAGAGACATTGACTTTAGATGTTGAGCCAAGTGATACTATTGAAAATGTAAAGGCTAAAATCCAAGACATTACTGGGACTTCTCCAGCTGATCAACGTTTGATTTTTGCTGGAAAAGAATTAGAAGACGGTAGAACTTTGTCCGACTATAATATTCAGACAGAATCAACGTTACATCTTGTTTTGAATTATAATTTTACTTCAGGCTTGCATGTGGATGAAGGCCAAGATATACTTATAACTCATTCTCATATTTGGTTAGAGGGCGATTTTTTGATTGACGGAAATCTGTCCATCGAAAATTCACATATTAATGTAAATCGCTCCTTAGATATGACTATTTCTGAAATTAGAATAAATTCTACAGGAATTCTAAACATACATAATTGTACATTTTCCACAGTTAATGATGCGAATTTATCTTACAGTATGTACACTATAGTTTCTGATGCCGGTTCGCTCATTATAACCGAATCAAATATAGAATATTCTATGATTTGGCTTGTCGGTGGTCAAGCTAGTATTTCAGATACTTCAATCAATGGCCAAAGTATAGTAAACTATGGAATATTTTCAGAAGATACAATTTTGAATTTAAGTAATGTCTCGATTTCAGGTTATAGTCTTGGCCTTCGTTCAATTGGTACTGTCCCGTTCCAAGAACAAGTAACATTTTTCAATTGTTCATCATGGATGACTCAAGAATGGTGGGTTAATTTCACCGCAATAGATACAACAACAGGATTACCAATTACCGGTTTTCAAACTAGGCAGTGGGATGTAGATGGAACAATGATAGGTAGTTGGAACTGGGCCAAAGAATTTGAAATTAATTCAGATGGTATACGAATAGACCATACTTCAAACTTCTCGGCATTCGCAAATTTTGGTTTTGCTCACGTTGATGACGAATGGTCTCAAGTCATAACCGAAAATACTGTACTTACACGCTATTTTAACCTTAATTTATCCTCAATAGCTTATGAATCAGCAGAAGTTTATGCATCAGGGGAAGTGTGGGAGCCAGGTCAGAAAGTTCCTAAATGGTCAGAGATTAATGTGCTAGTTACAATTGCTAATCCTACTGATTATAATTTTTCAAATTTATTTCTGGATATGGATATTAATAATAACAAAGGTTTTGCCAGAGCTAGTTTGTCACTTTCCCCTAACAGTGAAACAATTGGTAACATTTCTTGGCAGGCCTCTTTAGAAGGCCCTTTGTCACTAAAGATTACTACTTTTCTAGAGCTAAGCTCATCAGCTAATCGGACGTTGTCAATGTCCAAATTCGTGGAAGTAGGCAGTAAAGATGTTGAAGAAAAAGAATCAGGAAATATGCTTGTTTTACTTGCAATTTCTATCATTTTGGCTGCATGTTCCTTCATTATATATTCTGGCGTTGAAGAGGCGGATGAATTATCTGAAGAAGAAATAGCCTTAGCTTCAGGAAGTAACAAATCAAATAAGATTGGCTCAGATGAAGAAGAGTGAACGTGTCAGCGATAATATTAGGTATTGAGTCAACAGCCCATACAGCAGGCGTTGGAATTATTACTTCAGAGGGCAAAATTTTGTCTAATCAGAGGTCGATGTATATTCCGGAAGAAGGTGGAATCCATCCACGTGAGGCTGCAAGGCATCATTCCGACACTTTTCCAATATTGTTTGAGAAAGCCTTTCAGGAAGCTAAGTTGAAGCCTAATGATATTTCCCTAGTTTCGTATGCTAGAGGTCCTGGTTTAGGGCCCTGTCTCAGAACAGGAGCTACTGCAGCCAGAGCTTTTGCTTACACTCATGATATTCCCCTTATTGGAGTAAATCATTGTGTGGCTCATTTAGAAATCGGGTTACTTGAAGGGGCAACAGATCCGGTTTTACTTTATTTGTCTGGTGCCAATACTCAAGTTATAGCGTATGCTTCTGAAAAGTATAGGGTGTTTGGTGAGACTATTGACATTGGAATTGGCAATGGTTTAGATAAATTTGCCAGAGAAGCTGGAATGGGTTTTCCAGGCGGTCCGAAAATTGAAAAATTAGCGAAAGGTCCAGAACTATTGGATTTACCTTATTCAGTAAAAGGGATGGATATGGCCTTCTCTGGTTTAATGACTGCAGCGAAGTCTAAGTTAGATTCAGGCCACTCTATTGAAACTGTCACATATTCATTACAAGAGCATGCTTTTGCAATGTCTTGCGAAGTTGCGGAAAGAGCTCTGGCACATACTGGAAAGACTGAATTAGTATTAGGAGGAGGTGTAGCATGTAACGAGAGACTAAGAGAAATGGCTACTATTATGACTGAGGAACGAGGAGTCAAGTGTTTCATACCTTCGAAAGATTTGTGCGTTGATAATGGAGTAATGATTGGCTGGTTAGGCCACCAAATGGTCAGTGGAAATTATGAAATAACTGATGAAGATAACAGAGTTCATCAAAAATATCGTACAGATATGGTAGAGGTAACTTGGAGATGATTTTTAGAGGTGCTGAAGCAATTGTTGAAAAAATAGACTGGCAAGGGTTCCCAGCAGTATCGAAGATTCGAAATGAAAGGTCTTACAGACATCCGGATTTAGAAAAGAGATTGGTGAAAGAGAGACTGAGAAGCGAGTCTCGAATTATTGAGCGTTTATTATCAGATGGCATTTCAGTTCCATCAATTTATGAGGTTAATGTAGATAAGTCTCAAATAATCATGGAATTCATTGATGGTATTACTCTCGAGAAAGGACTTCGAACTGATAATTTCGAGGAATATTTGGTTTCTTCAGCCAAATTATTGTCACAAATACATTCATCAAGCATAGTCCATGGAGATCCCACAACTAGCAATTTTATGATTTTAGATAAATTATATGCAATAGATTTTGGACTTTCCAGTTTTGATGACGACGCTGAATCCAGAGCTTCAGATCTTCGGGTTTTTTTGGAATCTTTGGAAGCTCATCATTCTGAGATATTAGGGAGAGATATTTTCTTGGCTGCATACTCTAAATGGTCTCAGTCGAAAGAAGTACTCAATGCTTTGGAAGTATTAGAGTTACGTGGCCGGTATAATTTAATGCGAGGTTAGGCTCACTGTAATAAATCCCCCCTACTAATACTCAATAGGCTCACTTTGAATATAATACGAAAGTTCTTCGCACTAGCTTTTCTCTCAATGATTGTTATGTCAATCCCTGACGTAGAAGCAGACAAGGAACCTGTATGGAGCTGGTCTTCATCTAGCCCCGTAACTAACGTCGCAATATCATCAGATTCAATTAATCTTTCTGCAACATATGGTCAATCAGTATCATTGTGGAAAAATGGAACATCTTCCCCTTATAATACAAAGACTCTCTCGCAAGGTATTAGTTACATGGAAATGTCATCTAATGGAATGTATGTTTTAACTGGAGAAGAAACAAATAAGTTGACTCTGTGGCAAGATGGAACTAAAGTATGGGATAAAGGCGGATTTCTCAATGGCTTGTACGGGATAGATATTTCCTCAGACGGTTCGAATATAACCGCAGTAGATCGTAGAAATGTTTATTTCTTTGATAAAGGAAGTAATAGTGAGGTATGGAATGAAAACTTTGCGACTCAAGAAATGTCTACTGTAGCAATTTCTCCAGATGGTAGATATATTGCTGCAGGAACCTTTGATGGGAATGTGTATGTTTTTTTAACATTAGATAAGGATGATGTATGGTACCATTCTGATGCGCTCGATGGTAAAATAACAGATATCTCTTTTTCAGGAGATAGCTCACATTTAATTATTGGAACAGAATCTGGACGAGTTCATGTATATTCTTCGGAGGGAGGAGACCCTATGACAATGTTTCAGCCTAACGAGGTTTCATGCGTTGCGGCCGGATTAAATTCTAAGTATTATATTTACGGAACTTCTGAAGGCATGTTGACGCTTTTTGATGGCATTCTTGGAGCAGATATATGGCAAAAAAATATTGGTGGTGAGATTAAAGATTGTGTGTTCAATGGAAGAAGTACATACGTTTTTGCTGGTTCAGATAATAGAAAAATTGTTTTAGCCAATGTTACTACAGGTGATGAAGTTTGGAGAGTAAACGCAGTTAGTTCAGTTAATTCAGTTTCTCTATCGGACAGAGGTGAAAATTTATTGGTTGGTACAAATTCAGGTCTATCAATTTATTATGAACAGTTGTTAGATAATCAGGCTCCAGTTGCAGAAATAGATCAAATAAATCCTACTATAGCTTTGCCTGGTGAATCTGTTACTTTCGTAGGTTCAGCTACAGACATAGATGGTTTTGTTTCAAATTACCATTGGTCTTCATCTATAGATGGTAATCTTTCCAACCTCAGTAATTTCACAATTTCAAACTTAACAATGGGTTTGCATGTAATTTCATTTATGGCTCAAGATGATGAAGGTAGGTGGGGTATTCCTGTCTCAATGGAATTAGGTGTTGGTGATTTTCCCGAAGTTTCAATTTTATCAGTTTCTAATTGCATTGATTTGGAAAATTGTTTGATAAGCTTAGGTGATACACTTTCAGTCATTGCGATTGCTTCCTCTTTGACATCAGACGATATTTCAATCGAAGAATATGAGTGGATTTCAAATATAGATGGCTTAGTTTCTAGCAGTTTAAATTTATCAACTACAGATTTGAGTCTAGGTTCACACACACTCACATTTAGGGCTAAAAATAGTATAGGTTTTTGGTCTGCAAACGCTAGTTTAAGCATTGTAGTAAATGCAGTACCTACTATAGAATTAGATTCAATTAATCCTAATCCAGTTATAGCTGGAGAGGAATCACAGATAACAGTTACAGGTCTGGACGAAGATGAAAATGACATTCTTACGTTCTTCTGGTCTACAGATTCAGTGACTCTTTTTAATGATGAAAATAAGGCTTTATTTTCTACACAATCAACAGATCAAGGAGAACACATAATTTCAGTCTATGCTGAAGACTCTAAGGGAGCAAAAAGTAGTGTTCTTAACATAACAATTTCAATTATATCTCAGCCTTCAGTTGAATTACTTTGTGATCCTGAAATTGAGATTAACGAAGAAGCATTTTTTACCGCGTCCGCCTTCAAGCCTCAAGGTTCAATTGTAAAGTATGAATGGGACTTTGATAGTTCTAGTAGGGTTGCACCGGATTCACTTGATTTCGTTGGTTTCAATTTCGCTACTCATTCTTATAATTCAACACCGGACGATGAAGATGGTTACATAGTAGTGATCAAAGTCACGGATAATGATGGTTTAACAGCTACAGATTATTGTCAAATTCCTGTAATCCAAGAGAGTATTGTCAAGTCAGATAGCTCTACAGCTAATGACGATAGTTTTGTTTCTCAATTAACGACCTCTGGAGGTTTGGTAGGTATTGCAATATTGTTAGTTGGAATTGCTGGTCTAGTTTATTATTTCAACAGAGATACTTTAGATTCATATAGTAATTTACCAGTTTCGGAACCTTACAAACCGCCATCTAAAATTCCTTCACCAGTATCAAAAACAGATGATGAGGAAGTTACGAAGTCAAGAAAGCGAAAAGTAATTAGAAAGAGAGTGGTAAGTAAAGCTCTTACAGAAATGATGAAAGTAGAGTGTCCACAGTGCTCATCTCAAATAGAGATTCCAAAAATCTCAGGCTCACAAGAACTTAAGTGTCCAGATTGCGGATTGGAAGGGGAAATAGACATCTAGGATAGTGTCTAGTTATATTTTATAGGGTTCTTGTAATGGTAGAAGAGAGAGATGAAGCGCGTAAAGTTAATTAATGACCCAGCCGAACTTGTAGCACTTTTTAGGGCAGTGGACTCAGAGGTAAGAAGAAATGTTTTGAGCACTCTTGCAGAAGGCTGGACAATGATTAGCAAGCTTAACGAAAAGTTTGGTGAAGAAGCTAACGATATAATTGTTTATTATGAAAAATTTAAATTGATTGAATCAAGGTGGGAAGTTAACAAGGAAACTGGCAGACCAGAAAAAAGTTATCGAACATTTTACAATGCTTTTCAAATATCAACTTCGTTAACATTTGATGAAACTCAGGAGCTGCTCACAGTGGTTTTGATGCCTGATAAAGAGTTTATAAAATACGAGGCTAAAATTGTCGAGCTCATCGGTGAAGGTGGGACTTTCGCAAACGATGTTGGAAGAGATATAGGCGTTAGTTCGCTTACTTTGAAGGGCTTGGTTAGACGTTCTGTAAAATTTGACTTTAAAGGGCACAATATAGTGCCATTGAAAGAGGAAGAATAGTGGACGATTTAGATATTGATGAAACTTTACCAGGCCAAGAAATAGAAGAAGATTCAAAAGAGGAAGTTATTCGAAGAGAAAATAGTATTTCATCTTCAGGTAATTCAGCAAGTTTTTCATTCAACGATGAATCACCTAGTGAAGCCGAAAAAGCAGAATCTTTGAGAGGCTGGTTATATCTAATTGCGGGTGCTGGCTACGGAACTCTTGTAGTTTACTTAGTACTAGTAATACAACAAGGAATGAACATTCCATTGCTCAGTTCAGGTTCAGAAGTCTCAGATACATCGGGTGCACTCTCTACAGCAGTTTTAATTTCTGCAATGGTTTATGTAACTATTTGGTTTTTTATGTCAGGTAAGAATCATTCTTTTTTTACAGAGGATCCGGATAAAGCTAAGTTTTACGCAGGAATTATTGGATTAGCTTCTCTAGTTATTATTGCGATTAGTTGGGAAGATCATCAAAGAGAAATGGTCATATCAGCGATTTTAACAGCAGTTTCAACATGGTCTTACATTAAATCATCTGAAATGAAAGCTAAGTTCTAGGTCCTCAGATTACAATCCTTCTGAGGCATAGTTTTACTCCTGCATATGTTGTTACTATAGTCATTAATGTAACATATACTAATGATATTCCCAGTTCTTCAAATCCTTCGCCGTATGCTAAAGTTCGTGTTATTAGTGCGGCATGAGTTAAAGGCAGGCATAGTGCTATATTTTGAGCAAAGCTCGGAAATTCATTCAGTGGAAAAAAAGTGCCTGCAAGAATAAACATAGGGTTTATGAACAGAAAAAATGGGATGTTAAACCAATCGATTGAAGGTGTATATGAGGTTAGAATTAATCCCATTCCAGCGAACATCAGCCCGATTGGAATTGCAACTAGTGGCATCATTATTGCTCCTGATAGTGAAATTAAAGGTTGATTTACTAAATTACCAACAAAAAGAATTGCTACGGTCATTAATGTAGCGTTTGAAACCGATTTTGTAGTAGCCCATGCCAGCTCAGCAACTAAAACATCAGACGCGGAAGCTGGTGTAGCAGCTATTGCTTGCCATGTCTTTTGGTAGTACATACGCACAAAAGCAGAGTATGTAGACTCAAAAAATGCTCCAAACATCATTGATATAGCTAGAATGGATGGTGCAATATATTCTACATAACTAACTCCTCCCATTTCACTGATGTACGCACCTACTCCAAACCCAAAGCCTAATAGATAGAGTATAGGCTCAACTAAGGGTGGCAGCAAATTCGTTTTCCATGTTCGTACCCATACATCTGCGTGTCTTCTCCAAACAGTAAAGACCATTATTGGCGATATTCCTCGAATTTCCTTCATATCAGTCCCTAAGTTGCCTCCCTGTTAAATTCAAGAAAACATCCTCAAGCGTACCTCTTCTCCTAATAATATCATTCAAATCTTTTTCTTTTTCAAATTTTGAGATAATATTTTCAATTTCATTGGCGTAAATAATAATTCTATCAGTTATTCGACTATATTTTACCTCATTTAGTTTGCAATGTCTTTCAATATTATCTAAAGCACTTCCACTTTCTCCGAATGATAATGAGACAAATTCAGCCGCGCTTTCACCTATGGTTTCTTGAATTAAATCTTTAGGCTTACCTTGAACTAGTATTTTGCCGGAGTCCATTATTGCCAACTCGTCACACAAAATTTCAGCTTCATCCATGTAATGTGTTGTGAGTAAAACTGTCTTTCCTTTATTCTTAAAAATCCTGATTTGGTCCCAAACACTGTGCCTAGCCTGAGGGTCTAATCCAGTGGTTGGCTCATCCAGAATCAATAGTTCAGGATTATTGATCATTCCCCTTGCAACAATTAGTCTCCTTTTCATTCCTCCAGATAAATTTGCAATTTCTTCGTCAGCTTTATCAGTAAGTTTTACTTTATCAAGTAGATCTGCAGCTCTTTTCTTTGCTTCATCATTACTCAATCCATAATATCTGGCATAAACAAGAAGATTATATTTCACCGTAAAGTCAGGATCTAAATTATCTTCTTGAGGTATCACACCAATTTTTTTTCTGATTTCTCGACTATCATGTATAGTATCTTTTCCCAATACACTCAATCGACCATCGCTTATTGGAGATGAAGCCTGAATAGTCTGAATCATCGTTGTCTTTCCAGCTCCATTTGGACCTAATAATCCAAAACATACGCCATGAGGTACTTCTAAATCAATACCATTTACGGCGCAAAAATCACCATATTTCTTAGTTAAAGACTTAGCTGAGATTACACTGTCTCGCATTATATTTAGTGACGCCACATAGGAAGCACAGAGTCATACCCTGCTATTGGAATTCCGGTCATTGATGCTACTTTTTGGCTAGATGTTCTTAAGTGCTCGGTACCTAAATCTGAAATATTTCCTACACCCAATATACCAATTTCTTTTGATAACTTAATTCCAAACTCTTTCAATTCACTTCCTGTACATTTTTTTTTTAAAAAAATCCCGGAAGCGCCTAATGCGAGTAATTTTACAGAATGTTCATGGCTTAATTCATTGGTTTCAGCAAGAATCACCATTTGCTTTCTATAATTTCTTGATGAAACAAGAGCAGCCTCAATGGGCATTTTGTTTCCTACTAAAATTACTCCATCAGCGCCAGATTTTGCTATAACTCCTAAATCATTATCCACATCTCCAGCATAAATTCTAACAAGTATAGGTAGTTTATTTGCAGAACTCTGATTTATTAATTCCACAATATAAGACAAATCAGTTGGTCTTTTCATATCTAATCTACGAGTTATATTCGTACCTGTCAAGTCAATTATTGCTAAATTTGAACTGTTGATATCATCTTCAATTCTCTCATTAATTCTCCAGTTAAAGTAACGGGGTGCATTATTTCCCTGCCACAGCAAAGGTATGGTCAGATTTAGTGGTTCTTCTTTTTTGGAGCCAATAGTAAGAGATAGATTTAGTTCATCTAGTCCGGGAGTTCTTGGCCGTCGTGTAAGACTGGCAGGTACGGAAATTATTTCTTCATCGAGGCTTAAGTAGCCTAGTTTCTCTTCTTTTTCTTTTTTGAGAGGAATTTTGGCAGAGATTGATTTGAAGTTTAAATCACTCGAATCTATTCCGTTTTGTTTAAGTTCACTTTTAATTTTTTTCCAATCGCTAGGTGAGATATTCTTAGATTCTATATTATCATTTACATCAAAATCACCACCGATGAAAATTTTTCCACTTTCCATTAGTCTCCCAATATCTCCTAGAACATCTCCACATACGGTAATGGTTCCTTGGCTCATGCATGTTGCTAAATCGCCTCTTACGCTGCCTGAAATGAGCAAACTTCCTCCTTTCATTGAAGATCCTGCATCTCCCTCTACAGTTCCCTGAATCACAATGCTTCCATTTGACATTGAATGAGCAACTCCGTCGTCACAGTTGCCATTGATGATAATTTCACCTCCTTTCATTCCATTACCAACGAATCTTCCAGCATCTCCATTCAAAATTATTTTACTTCCATGATTCAACCCGCCGAAATTATCTCCAGCTTTTCCCTCGAATACGATATTTGTTTTTTGAGGCATGTTTGCAGCGATACATGCTTGGCTCGCTAAATTTGTAACTTTGGCAGTATCATGATTTTCAAATCTTTTTCTCAGTTGCTCATTTATCAGACCAGAGGTCCAAGATTCAGAGTCGCTCATTGCAGTCTCAATTGTAACCTGTATTTAGGCCATTAGGTAGTCTAATGCCCCCTGGTAACCATATATTCTAGAAGTTCTTTTAGCAATTCTCTAGCTTCGCCTTTCGGATATTTTTCAATAGTTTTCTTTGCCCCGTGAAGATAGTCAAGTGCTTGTTTACGGCAATTTTCAAGAGCTCCACATTCAGACATTATTTCAACTGCTCTTTGAACGTCATCATCCGTATTTTTACTATCATCAAGAATTCTTATCAGTTCTTTTCTTTCGTCAGGTTTAGTTCGATTCAAAGCTTCAATAACAAGTAGTGTTCTTTTACCTTGTCGAACGTCAGAGCCTGAAGGCTTCCCTAAAACTTCAGCAGGAGCTGTTGCATCCAGATAATCATCCCATATCTGGAAGCCTAAACCAACCCAAATGGCCATTTGCCTTAATTCATTAGCTTCCTCTACTGTTTTATCTCCAATTAGAGCACCTCCGTATGCCGCAGATCCAAAAAGTATGGATGTTTTTAATCGAATCATTTCTAGGTAAAGCTCGGGGTCAACAGTTTCCTCTTCTTCAAAATTTATGTCCATTTGTTGACCTTCAGCTATTCTTCTAACAGTATATGCAGTATGCCTTACCAACTCAGCTTTTACTTTATTACTCACATCACTTTCAACTATCATCTCAAATGCATATGCAAAAAGAGAGTCTCCTGCAAGAATTGCAGTTGGTAATCCGTAGACAGTATGACAAGCTGCAACTCCGTGTCTTAAGTCATCGTCATCCATTACATCATCGTGAACTAGAGTAAAGTTGTGAATTACTTCTAAAGATGCAGCGAACGGTATTGACTTCAGGCCATCTCCTCCAACCATCTCACATGTTAACTGAGCCATAATTGGACGAAGTCTTTTACCCCCTGCAAGGGGAATATGTGCCATAGCCTCGTATAATTTCTTAGGCTCGCGAACTACCAAGTAATCGTGAAGCGCTTTTTCTACATCTTTTGCTTTGATTGCTAACTTTTCTTTAATATTCATTTTACTTCACCCATGTCGTGGACTTTTGAATCTTTAATTTTATATAAAGAGTTTAGATTTCTCCAAATCGAATTGAGGAAATTTTCCTTTATTAATCTGAACCAAGGCCCTATTCTAATATCTCCACTATTTGATTCTTCAAATATATCATTTAGCTCTTTAATATTAACATATTTTGTATTTTGTATTTCATTTAAATTTGGATTAATTTGTACATCTTTTTTCACTACAAAAATATAGTCTACTTCGTTTTCAACCCACTTTTCATCGGCTCTGGCCTTGTAGAGCATTTTGGTTATGAAATATAAATCACTAGCATTAATTTCTCCTGCATTAATTCCAAGTTCTTGATCTAATTTTCTTATTGCAGCTTTTTTCGCCCCCTCAATTCCATTTTCTTCACCGTCTTGATAAAGTGGGTGACTGCAGCAACTGTTTGCCCATATCGAGGGAAATGTAATTTTTTCATCAGCCCTTTGTTGTATCAATAATTTATCCTCTGAGTTGAAAAGGAGTACACTAAATGCTCGATGAAGTTTTCCTTCTTTGAGATGGCAATTCACTTTAGAATCTTGCCCAATAATATTGTCATCATCGTCAACAACAATGCAGTTTTCTTCCATCATTTCCTTTTGCGCTTGGTCGTAACCATGAAGTTCAGAATTTCCGACTGCCATAACGTTGCATGAGATGGGCAATTAAAAATGACATGTACAAATAAGTTCTTTATTATAGCTCTTAATGGACGAATATGACAACATTAGATTTCCTAAAGGAGTTAGGTATCGAAAAGGTAAATTTTGGAGGGTACTCAGACAAATGGCTAGGTTCAGGAAGTGAATTAGATAGTGTAACTCCAGTAGATGGTACTTTAATTGCCAAAATAAAGCAATGCAACTCTGGAGATTATGAAAATATAATGCAAAAATCTTCGGAAATTTTCAACAAATGGAGGATGGAACCTGCACCGAAAAGAGGTGAGGTCGTTAGAAATTTAGCAAATGCTTTTCGTAAATACAAAGTAGCACTTGGTAAGTTAATTTCTTGGGAAATGGGAAAAATTCAGGCAGAAGGTGAGGGTGAAGTTCAAGAAATGATTGACATTGCAGATTATGCGGTAGGATTGAGTCGTCAGCTGTATGGAAAAACCATGCATTCAGAGAGACCTAATCATAGAATGTATGAGCAATGGCATCCATTAGGAACAGTAGGTATAGTTACAGCGTTTAACTTTCCTGGCGCAGTATGGGCATGGAATGCAATGATTGCGGCAGTATGCGGTGATGTCATGGTCTGGAAACCTTCATCCAAAACACCTCTTACTGCAATTGCTATTCAAAAAATTGTTAATGAAGTTATGACTCCTTTGGGTTGGGA
>JAYYHK010000037.1:0-6276 GCA_036148495.1 Thermoplasmatota archaeon
AGTGCATGATTATGTTCAAAAGAAAACTACCAGAGCTGGCTTTGGTGGACTATCAATACAGAGAACTCCTTTAGGAACTCACGTTAGAATTGCCGCTGAAAGACCAGGGCTTGTTATTGGCAGAAAAGGTAGTGATATTCAAAAACTAACCGAAGAATTAGACAGAAAGTTCGGTTATGAAAATCTGCAAGTTGAAGCTGGAGAAGTTAATAATTTTGCTCTAAATCCTTTGATTATGGCTGCTAAAGTAGCAAATGCTTTGGAAAGAGGATGGAATTACAGAAGAGCTGGAAATTCTATGTTGCAGAGAATTATGGATTCTGGTGCCAGAGGATGTCAAATAACAATTGCTGGTAAATTAACTGGATTAAGACACCGAACTGAAAAATTCTTGTCTGGACACATCAAATTCTGCGGTGAAACTGCTCTTGAATTAATGGACGTAGGAATAGCACAAGCCAAACTAAAACCAGGGACTATTGGTGTAAAGGTAGCAATTATGCATCCCGACGCAAAGTTGCCTGATGAAATTGAAGTTACTCCGCTTCCTGTGCCTGTTGTAGAACAAGCTTCAGAAGAATCCGAAGAAGATGCTAATGAGGAAGAAACTGCAGAGGAAGTAAAAGAAGAAAAAGCTAAGCCTAAGAAAGAAAAATCTAAAAAAGAAGAGAAATCAGAAGAAAAAGGTGATGACAAATGACTTTGAAAAAACCTTCGGAACTAAGAGAAATGCAACCTGAAGAAAGAGAATCAAGGCTAAGAGAATTGAGATCAGAACTTATGAATGAAAGAGGTGTAGCATCCATGGGAGGACAACCAACCTCTCCTGGAAGGATGAGGGCTTTGAAAAAGCAAATTGCACGATTAACTACTATCATGAGAGAAATTGAACTGGAGGAAGAAGCTTAGATGGTAGACATTGATCCTCTAACCGGCCTTCCTAAAGAATTGCTCGCAATGGAAGAAATTATTAGAGAACAACAGTCAATTAAGGTTCGTATAGAAAAACGCAGATATGGAAAATTAGTTACTATAGTCGATGGTATTGGCAAAAGTATTGATATCGGCGATTTAGCAAAGCAACTCAAAACTAAGTGTGCTACCGGTGGAACTTCTAAAGGTGGAATTATCGAGCTACAAGGCGATCACACAAAGAAAGTCAATGAAGTCTTAACAGATATGGGATTCCCTGTGGAGGTTCAATAAATGGACGGAAGAGGCGAATTTATGGGTGAACAAGTCACCGTTTCTCAACACTCTGACCCAAGCATACAAGGAATTTCTGGAAAAATTATCGATGAGACTCGAGAAACTATTACCATTTTTTCCAATGGGAAAGCTAAGATGGTCAGTAAGCGACCTGGTAAATTCATGTTCAAAAATGGTGAACTTAATGGAAACCAAATTGCTTACAGGTCTCAGGACCGCATTAAGAAGGTGAAAGCATGAGTAAAGATAAGCCAAGAGACATAGGAGTTGATGTTGAAGCTCCAGCTAATCCTTGGGATGGCGACGCAAACGATCCATTCTATGGAACACTTCCAGTAAGAGGACAAGTTTTACGCGGAATTGTTGTGAAAGCTAAAGCCCAGAAAACTGTTGTCGTTCAAATTAACAAAATGAAGTACGACTCAAAGTATGAAAGATACGCTCGAAGTTCATCTAAAATAAGTGCTCACAGTCCTGCCAGCGTTGGGGCAAATGAAGGCGACGCTGTTACCATTATGGAATGCAGACCATTATCAAAAACTAAATCATTCGTTATTATCGAAAGGAGAGACCCATGAGAGCTGTTGCAGGAAGGCAAATGAGAGGATTGCCACAAGGTGCAAGAATTGATTGTGTAGATAATAGTGGTGCCAAAATTGTAGAAATTGTTACTGTTTTAAATTACAAAGGTGTACACCGAAGATCGCCTGCCGCTGGCGTTGGAGATATGGTAATTGCATCTGTCAAAAAAGGAAACCCAGAAATGCGCAGACAGCTTGTTAGAGCTGTCATCGTAAGGTGCCGCAGACCTTTCAGAAGGCCTGATGGAACTATGGTCCAATTTGAGGACAATGCTGCGGTTTTAACAAATGAACAAGGTGAAACTAAAGGTTCAGGAATTAAAGGACCTGTTTCAAGAGAAGCTGCCGAAAGATGGCCCCGTATAGCTGCTGCAGCTACAACAATAGTATGAGGATTAAATGAGTTCAAAACAACCACGAAAACAAAGATTGGCCCGTTATACGGCACCTTACCACAGAAGACACAGAGAAATGTCTTCACCAATTGACAAGGGTCTCAGAGAAAGACAATTATCAAGAGGATTCATGTATCCAAGAGCGATGCCTGTGAAAAAAGGAGATCGTGTAATGATTGTAAGAGGCGAAGGTAAATCTAAGTCTGCGACTGCTGTTTCTCTTGTTGATCGTAAAGCCAGAAAAGTATACGTTGAAGGCTTTACTTATTTCAAATCTGACGGAACTGAATTACAAAGACCTATTGATGCATCCAATTTGGTAATTATTAATCCAGATTGGTCTGATATTAGAAGAAGGAAAATTCTAAACAGAATTAATGAATCTGTTGACTGGACAGATGAGGTTATTTCAGAATTTGAAGCTGCAGAAGATGAATATGAAGCCGAAACTGTAGAACCTGCCGAAACTAAAGATGAAGAAGTTCCTGAAGAAGAGGAAGAAGAAACTGCTGCTGAAGAAGGTCCTGAAGATGTTGATTATTCAAAAATGTCGGTTAGCGATTTGAAAGAAATGCTAAAGGAAAAAGGATTACCTGTCAGCGGAAAGAAAGCTGATTTAATAGAAAGATTAGAAGGAGATTCAAAATGAGTAGCGGACATCTAAAGAGGCTCGTTGCACCACGCTCTTGGAATATTGCTAGAAAAGAAAGAACATGGACTACAAAACCTATGCCTGGAAAGCACTCATTGGAAGGTGCATTGCCTATTTCAACAATTTTAAGAGATTATCTGAAAGTCTGTGATAATAATCGGGAAGCAAAAATTATACTTCACAACCGTGATGTATTCGTTGACCAACGTGTTGTTAACAAACCAAAATTCCCTGTAGGGCTTATGGACGTTATATCGATTCCAAAAATTAAGTTACATGTTAGGGCAATGCTTGACAAACACGGCCGAATTGAATTTGTCCCAATTAAAGCTGCTGATTCAAAATGGAAACTTGCACGAGTTGAAAATAAGAGAAATATTAAGGGAGGTCACACACAAATTAACCTCCATGACGGAACTAATATTTTATCCAAAGAAAAAGTAAAAACTGGAGATGTATTGCAATTAGATCTGCCCGATTTGAAAGTTAAAAAAGTTTTAAAATTCAAAAAAGGTGCGCAATCACTAATCATTGGTGGAGCCCATGTAGGCTCAATTTCAACAATAATGGGGGAAGAAACCACAAGAAGTACAAAGCCAAACTTAGTCATGTATGAAAATTTCCAAACCATTAGGCCGTACTCATTTGTTGTAGGTGAAAAGAAAGCAATGATTTCACTTCCGGAGGTTAAAGTATGAATCCTATGAAAGAATTAAGAATAGCAAAAGTCGTTCTGAATATCGGCGTAGGAGAAGCTGGAGAAAGGCTCGGTAAAGCTGAAACTGTTCTTGAAAAACTGAGTGGATGTAAACCAGTTCGTACCTTATCAAAATCAACTAACAGAGATTTAGGAATTCGATTAGGAATGCCTATTGGATGT
Source organism: Thermoplasmatota archaeon (assembly GCA_036148495.1). Classification (GTDB taxonomy): domain Archaea; phylum Thermoplasmatota; class Poseidoniia; order MGIII; family CG-Epi1; genus CG-Epi1. Next base: position 3,718 of record JAYYHK010000037.1, read on the forward strand.
AAAGTTACACTAAGAGGAGAAAATGCAATGAAATTCTTGAAAGAATCACTTTGGGTAAGAGAAAATAGACTTCCTGCTTATTGTTTCTCAAAAACCGGTGGTGTTAGCTTCGGAATCCCAGATTATACTGGTTACAAAAATGAAAATTACGATCCAGATATTGGAATATTTGGATTAGATATTGCTGTGGCTTTTGAACGCCCAGGATATCGTGTTGCTAGAAGAAAGATTAAACATAATAAAATTGGCAAAAACCACCGAATTAATGCTGAGGAATGCCAAGAATTTATGAAACAAAAATTCAACTTGGAGGTATTCAAGGTATGAACATCGATGACGTGAAAATTAAAGTCAGAGAAGTTTATCGTGGACGCATCGAAGGATGTGTCTTATGTGATAGAAAACGCGGACTTGTACGCAGACATGGACTAAATTTGTGTAGGCAGTGCTTTAGAGACAAAGCTACCGAACTTGGTTTCAAAAAATATGATTGAGGTATAAAAAATGAGACACGATTCACTATCTGATGCACTTATAATTATCAAAAACGCCGACAATGTAGGTAAGAATTCTGCAGTTGTTCCAGCATCAAGATTAATAGGCGATGTATTGAAACAATTGACTGAAAAAGGATATCTAAACAACTACGAATATGAAGACAATGGTAAAGGCGGAGTTTTCAATATTTCTTTGAACGGTAGAATTAACGGCTGCGGTGCAATCAAGCCAAGATTCTCTGTTAAATTAAGGGATATGGAGAGACATGAAGCTAGATATTTACCTGCAAAAGATTTTGGCATTTTAATTCTTACAACGCCTTATGGCGTTATGAACAATGACGCCGCTAAGGAAGCATCAACAGGAGGAAAGCTACTAGCTTACGTTTACTAATGAACATTAAAGAATTGATTTACGAAGTTGAGTTGCCTGATGGAGTTTCTTTTTCCATGGACAATCACAATGTGAAGTTATCTGGATCAAGAGGGGAATTAAACCGCGACTTCAAGCATCCTAAAATTTCTATATCTGAAGATAATGGAAAGATTACATTAACTGGAAAGAAAATACGCAGAAAAGAAAAAGCGCTTATTGGAACTTGGAGAGCTCATTTGAATAATATGGCACAAGGGGTTTCCTCTGGATTTTTATACGAAATGAAAATTGTATTTGCTCACTTCCCTATGAAAGTAGCTGTGAAAGGAAATGTTGTCGCTATTGACAATTTCTTGGGTGAAAAAGTTACAAGAAATGCAAATATTTGTGGAGATGTTAAAGTTATTGCAAAAGGCGATAAAGTTACCGTCGAAGGAAATAATGTAGAAGATGTTGGACAGACTGCTGCAAATTTAGAACGGGCAACTGTTGTTAAGGGAAGAGATATTCGTGTTTTCCAAGATGGAATCTATGTTGTTTCTAAAGGAGCTGCACAATGAGCGATGAAGAATACAAACCAAGGCAAAAGCCTGTTTTAACAAAAGAACAAAAAGTAGACTTATCAAAAAGAAACCGAATGTCCCACAAAAGACCTAAATTTAGAAGACAAAACTGGTTCAGATACAAGAGATTAGGAGAAAAATGGAGAAGACCTCGCGGTATACACTCAAAAATGCGAAGGCATTTCAAGTATAGAATACCTGTTGTTCAAGTAGGGTTCAGAGGGCCTGCAAGTGTTAGAGGATTACATCCTTCCGGGTTTGAAGAAATTTTAGTCTACAATCCTGGTAATTTAGAAAATATTGATCCTAAAGTTCAAGCTATCCGCATTTCAAGTAAAGTTGGTGATAAAAAGCGTGAAATGATTGTCGAAAAAGCTGATGAACTTAAAATACGTGTACTAAACAGGAGAGATCTATGAACTTATCATACCAAAGAAGGGTTGCTGCAACTGTTTTGAAGTGTGGAGTTAATCGTGTTTGGATAGATGATAGGCCTGAAGTTCAGGAGCGCATCTCTGAAGCCGTAACCAGAGATGATGTAAGACTACTGATTGTCCAAAAATTCATCCGCAAGCATCAGAAGAAAGGTATTTCCAGAGGACGTGCAAAGGCTATGGCTATTCAACGCTCAAAAGGGCGCCGAAAAGGTCATGGTTCAAGAAAAGGACACGGTGGTGCAAGAACTCCAAAGAAGGAGTCATGGATGACAAAAGTACGTGCATTAAGAAAAGAATTAACTGCATTAAGAGATGAAAAGATTATTGATTCTTCTCAATACAGATTATACTACCGCAGAGCAAAAGGCGGTGTTTATAATTCAAGAAATCACTTGAGATATAATATGGAAATCGATGGAATAAATTTAGGAGGTAAGAAATAATGCCAAAGAGAATGCACTTCTCTCGTAGAAGAAAAGGTGTCACTAATTATCGCAAAAGATTAGCACTACTAAAATCTGGATTGCCAAGAGCTGTCGTCAGATTTACAAATGCTAAAGTTACCGTTCAGATTACCAATTTTGAGGGTAAAGGAGACCGGGTATTAGCTTCAGCGTCATCGATGGACTTAGAAAAGATGGGTTGGAAAAACTCAAAGACAAATTTACCGGCCTCTTATCTATCTG
>JAYYHK010000038.1:0-27578 GCA_036148495.1 Thermoplasmatota archaeon
CTAATCTCTTCTAAAAATTTGTGATATCTTGCCTTAGCCTCCTCATCTGTTGTATCAACTGTTGTTGAAATGTAGACTGAAGTACCTACTTCCCCTATCAACTCAGATAAATCGGACCAATATTTCATCCACTCATCTACATTCGAAGAAGATAAATCTGAATCCTCAAGATAATCAAAGAAAGGTACATAATTATCCCAAGACCAATCTTTCATTTTAGCGCTGTTTTTTGGTAAAGCAATGCTCATGATATACCAAAAGGAATGCTCTATTTTAGAACAGCTTTAGTTAACTTTCAAAACCTTGAAGGTCGTAGGTCCGACTTTTACCTCATCTCCTTCTTTAGAACCTTCAAGAGATTTACCGATTGGATTTGATAGAGGTATTTTACCCTGAGGTATATTAGCATCTTCGGGATTAACCAGTTCAAAAGTGTGTTCTGTTTCTTTTGTTAAGTTTTTTACCACGAGACTGGTTCCGACTGAAGCTCCTCCCTTACTGGATGATTCAACTACTGGCTCTGGGTTTTTCAAACTTTCAACACGAGCTTCTTTGATTTTTTCTTCTAAATCTTTATTACTTTCTGCAAGTTTCTGGGCCTCATTGTTCATTTCTTCAGCTAACTCTTTTTCCTTCGGAATCTCAATCTCCATAGCTTTAATCTTGCGCTCGGTGTCTTCCTCACTTCCTATAGTCGTTCCCCTTAAAAATTCTAAATCTTCTTTTAGCTTTTCATGCTCAGTTTTTTCAGCTTCGAGCAATCTTTCCGCTTTATTTCGCTCGTCAACTTTAATATTTAATTCAGCTTTAGCATCTTCAAACTGTTTCTTGAGAGTCTGCATTACTTTGCTAACCTGTTGTGACGCATTTTCTAAAGCTGCTAGATCCTTCTGAGTTTTCTCCTTGCTTTTTACTTCTATTTTCAACTCATCTTCGATCTTTTTGTTAGACTCTCGTTGATTATCTACTTGCTCTTGAAGCTCCTTCAATGAATCTGTCATGCCAAGTATCTCATTTTCCTTCTGCCTGAACTGCTCACTTGTTTGTTCAAGCTCTATAATGGTCTGTCTTTCAATATCTAGCTCATTCATTGTAAGAGATGCTTTTTCTCTAGCGTCATTAAGCTCTTTCTTAGCCTTTTCTAAATTGGTTGTCAATGTGGTGAATTTATCATTAATTCTCTTTTTGTTCTTTTCCATCAATTTTACCTCTCTGTCTAACTCTTTACGTCTGTTAATCGCTTCGTTTCTTTCAGCTATTGCAGACTTTTCCCTCTCGTTAGCTTCGAGAGTGTGCTGCTCTAACTCCATTATTTCTTTTTCTAAATTATTCTTTTCTTCAACAGTTTTATCATATGATGCTTTTACAGAATCATAAGACTCTAATGCATTGACTGTATCTGGCTTCTCTAACTTTAATTTTCTTTCTGCATCTGTTGCCTTGATTTCTGCCTCCTCGCTCATAGTTCTAAGTGAGCCTATCTCACGAGTCATTCGATCGCTAAGACGCATATCATTCTCGTGTTTAGCTCTAAGATCTTCAATTTCTTTTTCAAGGTTATTCTTTGCTGAAAGATCGTCTAATAATTCTTTTTCAGCCATTCTAGCTCTTTTCTCAACTTCTGAGGTGGCTATCCTAGCAGTTTTTAGTTTGGACTCTAAGGAACTATTTAGAGTATTGACACTTTGGTTTAAAGCTGTAATTCTATCAAGTTCATTTTCTAAATCCTCAATTCCGTCATAATCTATGTCATTAGTTGAGGCACGAACGTCTTCGATTCTTTTTTCAGCCTCTTTTAATCTTTCTTCAGTGTCTTCAAATTCTTGCATCAACTCTTTACTTTTCTCTAATTCACCATCATGAATTTGTTGCTGCCTTTCAATTAACTCTTGCTTTTTCAGTATAGCTTGCCATTCTTCATCAATATTTCCAAGAATGTATAATGTTCCACCTCCGGTAAGAGCGGTTCCGATTAAAACTATGAAGAAGCCTATACCTGGGCTCCATGAAACTGGACCTAACCTTCCTGTCACACGATCAGCTTCTCCTGCTTGTAGCTGAACATATTCTTCACATGTCCCTTCTCCGTAAAAAGTAAGTAAATTTTTGATACATCCTAGTTCTTTATTTGTGTCTGAACCATCAACATTTGATGTTGCAAGTGCCACTTCGTCTTGAATTAACGCCTCAGACCAAGTTGTGTAAAATAAAAATGTTGACAAAAATCCAACAATCAAAACAATTATAGCAAAATATTTTAAGTTTTTAAGTGCACTTCGAAGAGTATTTTGGTGAAGACTACTAACTGCATTATTTGCCATGTAAGCAACAACTAATGCCAGAACTCCAGCTGCATAAGCTGTCATTTTAGCATTATTTGAAGAATCTAATTTATTCAAACAATATGTACAGTCTTGACTCTCGTATACAACAGACTGACTATTTCCTGTAGTATCGGTAACTAAGTATGATTCTAAATAGTAATGGTACTGAAATGTGTTATATTGTGTAGCATTACCAGTAACCGGATCTACCGTCTCTCTTGCACCATCAATTACAAACCATTTACCATAATCACCCGTACTATTAACAGAGATTAGTATACAGAGAAATGTTACAACTGCTACGGCCTGTATTTGTTGAAGCTGCTCTTTCATCAGAGTTTATTTTAACAAACCTACTATATAAAGTTTTTGAGTTTAGTGGTACCCAATTAAGCTTAAAATCATGAGATAACATTTTAATGGAGTAGTCTGTGAATACCCATGAAGGTCTGCCCTGTATGTGAAATGGAGGAAGAAGACGATGCTCTCTCATGTAGCATGTGCGGATCGGATTTTGAACCTGAAGTTAAGGAAGCTTCCCCTAAACAAAATACTATTACTGACAATGACAATCTTGCTTCTGACATAGCAAGTATGAATTTAGATGAGGAAAACAAAGAATCTAATTCAGAAGAAACTAAAGAATTATCTGATGAAGAAAAATTACTTGAAGAAACATTAAACGCAACTGTAAGTAATGCTCCGGATGAAAAGGCTGAAAATAGCTTCACAAGGTTTATAGCTCAATTTTCACAAATTAATAATATATTTGAAGATTTTAATAAGAGACTAGATAAAATTTTCCTCACTAAAGGGGAAATTAATTATATTGCACCGTTAACAATTGTTGTACTTTCAATTTTGCTCTCATCCGGAGTTGTGGGTTTGGCTGTTTCCACGGTTCCCGGTAGTAACCAAGAGTCACTTGACGGATTTTTACCAACAACTCCATACAGTCGGAATAATGCAACAGGAGAAAATGTTTACATCGGAAGAGGTATTGGAACTCCTTTCTCAGGTGAACCTTTTAATTGTGAAATATGGGACAGTCAAAGATATGAGGATTTTGTTACAACTGATGACAACGGATTTGATATCTTATTGACAGACAGAGATAGTAGCCGCTCTGTAGATAATGACGAAAGATTCGGATGTCCTGTTGATATGAAACTCATGAGCACTTTTAGTTTTATTGTTCTTAATCTATTACTCTTAGTAACTGCAATTTATATTTATAACAAGATATCAAACACTGCAATCATACTACCAGTTCTAGGCTTTGCAATTTTAGAGACTATTTTGTTTGCAATCTATGGAGGGTTGTTAAATAATGTGATTTTCGCTCTGCCTCTGACTATTGGTTTAGTCTGTACTATAGGATTAATTGTATCTGGTAGTGTAATTTTAATCAGAACTTCTTTGGGTAGGTCACTGAACGAGCCTCCAACCTTAACTTTTTATATATTTATTATCGCCGCCGCATTATTATTTTCATCTGTATTTTTCAACTATTCTTTAGGGCCGTATGCCGTATGTGACACTAAATTATCCCAAGCAGACCTACAAAATATCATAGATAATGTTCCAGAAGATCAAATTACAGAGTGCCAAAATTTAGGTTACCAAAATTTACAAGTCGTACCATTTGATTTAAGCAACGGAAGTAATATGATGATGTTGCTCTCAGCAACCTTCCTTTTCTTGGGAGTTAGTAATTACCTCATTTCTAATACAAAAATTAATGATATAGATGAGGCAAAGTACTTTTCCATGATTCTCTCCGGTCTCGGACTCCAATTTCTCATATTAGTCTTCAATGTTGTGACAAGTGAAGACGGCGGGCTTGGATTTGATGAAAATGATACTACATTAACTATCATGGCTCTTGGAGTAGCCACCATAGGAATGGTCTCATTCTACAGGAAAAGAAGGGGAGAAGCTGGTTCTATGGGTGTTGCCTATTTTGTTATTTTTGCCTCGGGAATCTTCGCTCTTTTTGGGACATTTATTGCACCAGTGGTCATCGGAGGCAACGATATTGAATGGCCTGATGACGGAGATGAGCAGTTTAACCTTGTATTGTCTGCCATTGTAACAGCTGTAGGTTTCTGGCTAAGTTATAAATTTGGATCACAAAAATTACGTGAGCTATCCATAGCTAGTGATGCAGCGATGCCAAATCGCCAAGATGCCTTTGCTCCATCAGTTCCAGGGGAGCAGAAAGTAATGCCGGAATGGACTGTTGACTCTGCTATGGAATTCTTAATGAATGAATATGGTGATGAATTCCAAGTTGAACTTAAACACACTACTGAACATACTCCTGATTTAGAATTAGTTGAAAAAACTATGATGGATACTGTAGACCAGTCTGTTGAAATAAGACCCGCAATTGAAGTCGACTATGAAGTAGATTTCCATGAAATAGCAGAAGCTTACTCAACAACTAGAGAGACTGTAGATGAAGTAATCACTCATTTAACATCAGGTAAGAATATCATGCTCTTCGGAGAACCTGGTACGGGTAAAACGGCTCTATCTAATATTCTTTTGACAAAATTATGCGGTGAAATTGAGCAACCAAACGGCAGTAAAGCTCCAAACTATACTATTGTTACTGCAAATGCAGAGTGGTCTAATTTCGATGTTATTGGTGGTATTTCTCCTGACGATTCTGGGGGATATTATTTCAAAGATGGATATGTAGCTGAGGCTGCAAAATTGTGTGAAAAATCAATCCGTGAAAGAGGTAAACCACACTATCTTGTTATTGATGAGTTTAACAGAGCTAACATTGATGAAGCATTTGGAAAGTTGTTTACAGTTTTCGAATATAGGGATAAACAACCGTTACTGACACACAAAGAAACCGGAGGCGCCCCCTTCATGATGCCACCCGAATTCAGAATTATTGGAACGATGAATACTCAAGATAAAAATACGTTGTTCAACGTAGGTTTTGCATTGATGAGACGTTTTGCTTTTGTTGAAATTGGACTGCCTCTACCAGAAGATGAATACAACCGTATGCCTGTTTTTGTTTATTTCAAACTCAAAAAATTAGGGCTTGTACCGGAGAGGCCTGACGGAGATCCTCTTTGGAAATTTGGTGAGAAGTGTAAGCATTTCGCAAGCAGAAAGTTTGACTTCTACGATGATGATGGAAATATGTACAATTGCCATGAAAAGCTTGTTAAATTTTTAGCTCCTGGAGAACCTCCGAAAAGAGGAGATGAAACTCCTCTGGGTGTCAGAACTTTTAGAAAAATTGGTCCTGCTTTGTTAATTGATTCTATGGTTACAATTTTTAATTCTATAAAGAAATACGGACCTGAGCTGGCATTAGACAGAGTGATTAGGTCAAATATAATGCCTTCACTCGAAGGACTTGAAAGGAATGAAATAAGATGTATGTTCTTGCACGCTAAAGAAGTACTTGGTCCTACTTCAATAGTCACCGAGACCCTGGATAGAATGGCGAACTCTGACAGTTTGAGTTTATTCTAGAGACTGTGCGATAGACACAATTTCATCATAATCAGGCTCTACACCTGGGTTTTCAGCTACCCAGCGATGTCGGACGATGCCCTCTTTGTCAACAATTATTACCACTCTATTTGCGCTGGTATAGCCATCAATACCGCCAAGGCCAACAAACTTTGCATCATAGGCTTCAACAACATCCCTATCAATATCTGATAATAAATCAAAATCAAGATTGTATTTAGATGCAAATTCTGCATTTGCCCAAGGTGAGTCAACGCTAATACCAAGAACAGTTGCGTTAGAATCATTTAATTTAGCTAAATTATCTTGGAATGAGCACATCTCTGAATCGCATACTCCTGTAAAAGCCCCAGGATAAAATGCCAATATGACACACTTGCCCGAAAAATCTTCCAAAGAAACATCTTCTTTAGAAGTATTTTTTAAAGTGAAATTAGGTGCAGGTTCTCCAATCATTTCAATGCCTCCTCAGTTGAAACGCCCATAATTAATTCAAAATCTGCTTGATCTAAATCATTATAATTTTTTACTAACATAATTATAAAATAAATACCTACTATAAAATAATTTTTACTCCATAATAGATTTAACTAAACTTTCTAAGTATCTTTTTTTAAAATTAAATTTATTTAACTTTGCTAATTTAGAAATTGCTTTATCAAAACCACTACCGTACTGAGCTCCCTTTTTCTTACGGTATGAAAATTCTTCTGGAATACCCAAATCTAAAGCTAATTCTCTTAAGACTTTCTTATTGCTTAAATTATCAATCTTTTGATCCTTGTCAATATTCATAGCTTGGATAATTACATTATTTGACAAATAAGGAGCTACAATAGACTTAGATAAATTTAAGCTGATAGATCTATCTCGCAAGTATACAAGATTGTGCATTCTCTTAAGTCCACTGATTGATTCTTTATCAATATCTTCAATGGGTTGGCCTCGCCATTCACCACCTCCATCAATCGCTTTCTGATGTCTTTGATATCCTGCGAAAAGTTCTTCTGCACCAATACCAGATAGAAAAATATTTTCATTACCTAACGACAGACTGCCAAGTAAAACTGCTGAAACTGTTACTTTAACAATGTATTCAGTATAGTTATCACCTTCAATCACAGGCTTAGGTAAAATAGTTACAGCTTTTTTCAATAATTTTTCAACTTCATTATAATTATAAACACGAACAATAAGTTCCAAACCTAAACTTTTAGCAACTTTTTGTGCATATATAATATCCTTCGAGCCATCAATACCTACACAAAAACAACGGAAATTGCATTGCTTCAGTTGGCATATTCTAGCAATTAAAGAAGAATCAATTCCACCAGATAAAAGAACTCCAAAATTTTCATTAATGACATTCCTATCAATGTAATCTACTAATGAAGAGTGAATTTTTTCCTTAGTTGCATTTTTGACAGATTCATTGGCCAAAAAATCTATATGATTGTCCCACTCTCCTTTAGAAATATTTCGGCTGAAATTAGATATATCCATAAACTATGGTAAATCTTTAACCATGTAATAATCCTCTAGAGAGTATCCCAATTTTTCATAATATAAACGAGTCCCCGGTCCATGTGTAACACGAATTTTTGCATAACCTTTTGCCTTCTCTTCAGCCACTTTCATTAATTTACTTCCTAAACCCATATGTTGAACTCCGGTTCCTGTTTTACCTATATTTGCGGCTTGACCAGTCACTTTTAATTCCCTTACTGTTGCATTATCATCCAATCTTAATCTTAGATAACCCAAAAGTTTAGAGCCTGATTCATAAGACAAAAAATATTCGTCTCCGCCGCTGGATTTGTATTTTATTTCTTTTAACTCTGCGGTAGACGGATCAATATGCGCTCTCCATAATTCGCGACAATTAATACAATTGCATTTTTTACCTCTTGATTTTAATTCTCTTCTAGCGTATTGCCTTAAGTTAGAGTTCATAACGCCAGCAATAATCTGAGGCTTAGGAATATCTCTCTGGATTCTTTGTATCCTGACATAAGGAGGAACAATCTCTTTGAGGTCTGCAATTAACTTTGCTGCAGTCTCCGTATCGTAAGGTACGAAATCTCCGGGATTACGGGCTAAAGCTGAGCCCTTAACCAACAATGTTGGATACAATTTTAGCATATCTGGTTGAAACTCTTCCTCAGCAAATAATCGTTTAAAATCTCTTAAATCTTTTTCAGGATTCATTCCTGGTAATCCAGGCATCAAGTGATATACAACCTTCAAACCGGCTTCTTTCAGCAATTTTGTTGCTTTGACAACGTCTTCCACTAATTGTTTTCGATTCAATTTGCTATGAACTTCATCATCTAAGCATTGAACACCAATCTCAACTCTTGTAGCTCCTTGCTTTCTCATCTGAAAAACTGACCATGGAGTACATTCTGTGGGTCTAGTCTCAATAGTCAAAGCAACACATTTATGCTTAGCATTTCCATTGACTTGAAGTGCTTCTTCGAGAGGTAAATCTTTACCATTTAAAGTTGAAAATGCGCCCTTAAGAAACTCATCCTGATAATCAGGAGCTCTAGAGGTGAATGTACCTCCCATCACAATAATTTCAATTTTATCAGTTGGATGCCCATTGCGGATATACTGCTCTAATCGAGACTCAACTTGACTTTTTGAATTATAATTATGACGCTTACCTCTTCTTGCAGCTGGTTCGTGCCCAGTGTAAGATTGAGGACTATCATTTTTAGGCCCGCCTGGACAAAATGTACAAGTTCCGTGTGGACATGGTGCTGGAGAAGTCATTATTGCTACAGGAGTGACGCCCGCACTAGTTCGCATGGGCTTAACCCGCAGCAGCTTTGCTAATTCAGGTTCCTCTTTTGCATTAATTTCAGCAAGAAGCTGATTATTTGGTGGAATGGAGTCAAATTTTTCCTCTCTTGCTACTTCTAGTTTAATTAACTGAATATCTTGCCTTGTCTTTGGCTTCTTTTCCAAAAGTCTCTTCACTACTAAACTGGCAGCTGACATTAGTAAAGCTCCTTTTTTGCTTTAGTTAGAACTTCAGGATTTTCCTTGTTAGGTAATACATCGTCTTCAATTCGAATACCACCTTTGCCTGGAATGTATATTCCCGGTTCGATTGTAACTGCCATTGAATTTTGAATTTTAACTTTAGATTTATAAGTTACAGATGGAAACTCATGAATTTCCAAACCAAATCCATGTCCTGTACCATGAACAAAATTTGATCCATAACCATTCTTCCTGATGAAATCTCTAGCTGCTTTGTCTACTAAGTGGCCAGTAGTTCCTTCCACCAGAGCGTTGGTAGACCTTTTATTTGCTTCCATAACAATATCATAAATTTTCCTCCACTCGTCTGAGGGAGAACCTCCAACGAAATATGTTCTTGTTATATCAGAGCAGTAACCATCCCAAAAAACACCGAAGTCACAAATTACTGGATCTCCTACCTTTAATTTTCTGTCAGTATTAGAATGGTGAGAATGTGCGGAATTAGGTCCTGAAGCAATTATTGTGCTAAATGAATTCTCTTGTATTCCTTTCCTTGCCATGAAATAATCAATTTCTGACCTCACTTCTTTTTCGGAAAGTCCTTCACCAGATTCTACTAAATTGTATGCAAACCTCTGTCCATCGTCGGATTGCTTAATAGCTTTTTTAATTCTTTCAAGCTCAGCTTCTGATTTAATAGATCTGAGCTCATTTAAATTTGAGCTAACTGAACTTTTAAAAGATCTACCTAAACTGACTTTAGTGTCTGCAAAGATTTGCTTAGCTTTAATTTCTTTCAGGGAAGATTTAAGAATTTCTAATGCACTCTTACCGTCTGATTTAATATCTGGATATGTCGTCCAGCAACGTATGTCATTTACAGAAGATTCATGCCTACATCTGTGCTCCTCAAGAGATGAAGTAATTGCAATAGGTTCACCTTTTTTTGGAATTACAACATAATTCATTGTTGAGCTTGGAGGAGTTCCAGGCGGAGACTCTGAATTAGCTAAATACCTTGTATTACCTGGTAGAGCTGCGACAAAAGCATCTTTTTCCCCGAGACTGCTCCTTAGATTGTCCCAACGCTTTTCGTAATTTATTTTAATCATTTTCCACCACTGATAATGCTAGTTTATAGCCAGGTAAAACGTTACCTGCAATCAATAAAGAAGCTATGATATAATAATTATTTAAATAAAAAATAATAGAGGTAATAATAACAACAAAGTACAAAACGCTTATGTAAAATTTTGTAAATCTCATTTCATAGCCTCTATTGAAGTTTGTATATCGGGACCTAAACCAGAAAAATAGAAGATAGTCATGGCAAGAATAGGGAATATTTGTATCAATAAATCATCATCTAGCCAGTTAAACTTAGGTCTTTCAATTAATACAGCTACTAAACCACCAATTATAGCATAGAAAAAAACTCCTATTATTAATTGATAAATGACGATACTTGAGATTAATCCTGCGAACACTCCATAAACATTTCCATATCTTTTGTTAAATTCTCCAATTATAGGATCAACGAACGAAGCCATAATTATTGTAGACACTGCAAATATCTCTGGGAAAACACCCATCTCATAAAAAGTAAAAATTAGACAAGTCCCACTTGCAAACCAGACAAAACCCGCAATTCTCTTACTTTCATAATCTCTCATCCCATCAAGTACAAATGAACCACTTAGTCTGAAATATTCTATTAATATAATTCCAAGCCAAAACAAAAGTACAAGGTAAAGCCTACTATAACCAAAAATATATTCAGGAAATAAAAAATATATTACAAAGCAAGACGCGACTGTATGATTAAATCGTCTGTAGATTGCCTGATCAATCATTAAATTAGATATGTATATCTATGTTTAAAAATTGAGCCATTTCTTTGTATCTACTTCTAATTGTTACTTCAGTTAAATCTGCGGCCCTTGCAACATCTTTCTGCTTTCGCCTCTCATTATTAACAATGGATGCAATATAAACTGCAGCAGCTGCAAGCGAAATTGGAACTGAATTTGTCAAAGGAACATCTTGAGCTGCTCTTAGCAAATCTCTTGCAGCTCCTTCAACCTTAGGTGATAGTTCTAACTTAGAACATATTCGTGGTAAATAATCTTCAGGTAGAGGGGGCATAGAGTGCATTTTTAGTGCCTTGACCATTACTTGATAGGTTCTTGAAATTTCCTTTCTTGAGTATCTACTATGTCTGCTAATTTCTGTAAGAGTTCTAGGAACACCTTCTTGCCTGCATGCTGCATACAATGCTGCACAAGCTACCATTTCGATGGCTCGTCCGCTTAATGATTGCTCTTGTATGGCTCTTCTGTAAATGAAAGCCGCAGTCTCTTGTATTCTTCTTGGTAATTTTAAATTCGTCGCAACTGCCTGCATTTCTCTCATTGCAACTGCCATATTTCTCTCAGCAGATTTTGACGCTCGAGCTCGCCTCTGCCATTTTCTCATTCTAAATAACATAGACTGATTTTTGTTTGATATTGATCTTCCGTAATAGTCTCTGTTAGTTGGTGATATCTCTGTTGATAGACCTTTATCTGGTAATGTAGTTGACATTGGCGGACCTGCCCTTGCAAGAGCATTTTCTTGCTGCATGTCAAAAGCCCTCCATTCTGGTCCAGTGTCCACGATATTATCCTCAAGAACTAAACCACAGTCTGCGCAAACTATCTCTGCATGGTCATAATCTCTCTTCAAATGTGTTCCCTTACAATCTGGACAAGCCGTTACTTCATCAACGCTACCGTCATCGTTTTTGTCTGCCATGGTTTCCTCCTCAATTGGGACTTTGTGGATTTAGGGGTGTATAAAAAGATTTGCTTGAAATTTATCGTAGCTAAATTTGCTTTTCCATAACTATTCCATCACAGCCATCTTGATAATAACAAGGGAGTACATCTACGCTAGAAAAATTTAATTTTCTATAAAAGAATATAGCTGAAGAATCTTTTCTAACTTCTAAAGTGACCTTCTTTACGTTGTGCTTTAAGCTTTCGTCAATCATCATATTTAAAAGTTTTTTACCAAAACCCATTCTTCTGAACTCTTTGTTCATTGCTATAATCAATATTCTCAATTTAGAATTTGGTTGAATTGCTCCACAAGATACTCCAACAATACTATCCTTCCTTCTGACAACCAAAAAACCTTCAGGCCATCTCTTCATAATAGTAAGAAAAACATTTTTCTCGTAATTTTCAGTTATATTTTCATCTAAAAACAACATTAATTCGTCTAAATCTTCATCCTTAAATCTATCAATAATCATAATTCTAAATCAAGATCTGTAAGCTTTACTTCACCTTGAAGATCACATTCAGATATGTATGAATTCTCTTTATACGTTGCTTGAGAGTTTATTCCTTTGCTACTAAATAAATAATAGTAAGAATCTAAATCATCACCGTTTCCATTATCCACCCAATCTGAAATTCTGTAAGGGGGCATCCACATAAAATAAGAATTAGCAAGGTCGATGTTTACTACTGTAAAAGTGCCATCTTTTAGTGGCACCAAGGCGTTTACCCATGCATGACCTCCCCAGTCTCTCAAGTCACAACCTTCACTAGTATCTATAAAAGCTGGAATTATGCCTAGTTCAAGCCACGTAGGAATACCTGCAGCTCTTGCGATAGAGCTGAATAAGATGGAAAAATCATCACAATCGCCAACCTTACCGACTATAGTATCAGGACAACTTTTTGGAACCGAAGATTTTTGATATCTATAATTATTTTCAATGTAATCAAATATGTTTTTTAAAATCATGATTACATTTCCATTTGTCCCATTGGACAATTGAATTGCTAAATTTTTAACTTGCTCATTACTAGGTTCAATTAACCATTCATCTTGCAGAAATAAATCGTAGTCGTCAGGAATATCACTGACAAAACCTGAATCTGATACTTTGATATCTGGACGTACTAAATTGATTATCGCAGTATATTCTATAGTTATGAAATCGCGCTCATTCCCAGAAAGATTATTCCTCCACTCCATCCTTCCTTCAGATGTCAAATTATAACTTGGACTAACTTCCAAATCATCAATAGTTTGCCAATTAACTAAATCTGTTTGAGAACCCGAAGGTCGATTACCAGGAATACTTAGTGTCAATGTGTATTCTACATCATTACCCTCTTCAACATAAATCTCAAAATTCCGTACATAGGTCAATACAATTTTTTCAGGAATTGTGTAATATGGTGTATTTATTTCATCCCAATAATCTATTCCATCGCCTAACAACATTTGAGTTTGAGGAGAGGCAAACAAACCTACCACCAAAATGAGAGCAATAATTTTTTTGGGAACGTAACTTGAAAGGCTACGAGTCGAGTGTGCTAGTTGAACATTTTTTTGCACCTCTGCAGCTTTAACAACAGATTCAGAAACTTCACGACCTGGTATTACCATTCTGCAATTGAAACACTTTACATCATTATCTTTTATTACAAAACCACAATAATCGCAAAGCTTCATAGGTAGATATTAAGAAAAACGTTAATAAAATTATACTGTGCCTGAGCGTCTGTTTCTTATTTCATTCAGAATTAGTACGATAACTCCCACTGCAAGCACGTACGCACTAGTTTCCCTGCCTACTGCCTCTGCTAGCTCAACTACAATTATGGCAAGTAAACAAGCTAACATAACGCCTCCTCTAGAGATTTGTATGGCATTACTATCCTCTGCATCGAAATATCTAATTAATCCTGCTGCAGACTGAAAACCCTGAGTCTTCTTTTCCTTTGCCATAATTTTTCGACTCGCCGCTCTTATTTAAAATTAATCAGCATAACTATAATACACCATTTCCAATGTTTAAAGTGTAAATATGTATTGCAGAATGTGTATCGATGTTCATGGATTAACTCCAACGAAATTAAACCAACCTTCAGAGGCTGAGTATCTAGTATCTCATTGCTACCAAGGAGATCTTCGTCATAAGCATGATGAAAATCAAGGATTTATTCAGCCCATGTGTGGAGCATGTGTGGATAGAATAAAACAAAACTCCGATCTGTTCATTTTTTCAGTTTACGACATTAGCCTTAAAGAGAAAAATGAAGTTGAGGATGAGAATGAGTGATTTCAAAGAAAATGTTGAAAAATTAAACGTTAGAGGTATTGTACTATCTTCTGTTATGACTGCTTTTGGTCTAGTTGTGGCTCTAGTTTGGAAAGATACCATAATAGCCACGGTAGATTACTTACTTCCAAATACTGATGACGGAACTCTTCAAGGAATGTACATAAGTGCTACTGCTGTAACACTACTGGTAATTGTTTTGGCTAAGTTCGCAATAAAGCTAAATGAAAAGGTTGAAAGAGAAATTGATCGAGTGCAATCTTTTTTTGAAGATGATGATAATGAAGAATAATTAAATTTCTATCAAAAAATTATAGTCTGTTCCCTACCAGGACCTAGTGAAACAATGCTAATCGGAATCTCTAATCTTTCAGATATGAAATCTAAGAAATTTTTCATTTCAATTGGTACTGTTCCATTAGGAATATCTATTTCCGCGGAAGACCAACCCTTAAAAGTCTTGTAAACTGGCTCACATTTTGCAAGATAGGATAACGAAGAAGGAAAGTGGCTAATTTCTGCCCCATTTTCATCTTTGTAAGATACACACACTTTAATTTCATCCATATCTGATAAGATATCTAACTTCATAATTGCTAGAGATGAAAATCCACAAATTCTGTTTGATAATTCTAACATAACCAAGTCTAACCAACCACATCTTCTTGGCCGACCTGTAGTAGTACCAAATTCCTGACCCTTATCTCTTATCATTTCTCCTACTTCATCGTCTAATTCTGTTGGGAACGGGCCTGAACCAACTCTTGTCAAATATGCTTTAGTTACTCCCACAACATCTGTAATTTTGGAAGGCGCTATTCCTGAACCCAAAGCTGCACCTGCAGTAGTTGGGCTAGATGAAGTGACAAATGGATAAGTTCCATATTCAATATCAATGTGGACGCCCTGAGCACCTTCAAGTAGAACATTATCTTTATTGTCAATGTGTTTGTTAATCAATAATGAAGTGTCTGTTATAAATTGGCTTAATTCATTCCTCCATTTTCTACATAAATTAAGCAAACTATCTATGGTCAAATCACTTTTAACTCCGTAGTGATCCAACAAAGCCAGATTTCGAGGAAATGCCTTTTCTAAGCGTTCCACAAGAATTTCATTATCCAAAAGATCTCCCATTCGGATTCCAATTCTTGATACTTTATCAGAATAGCAAGGACCTATCCCATTACCTGTAGTTCCTATCATAGATTTACCCTTGGAACTTTCCTCTCCACCATCCAATAACTTATGATATGGCATTATAACATGAGCTCTATCTGAAATCAAAAGTTGGCCCCTTTCACTATCAAGATTGTCTAGCTCTTTGAGCAACACCTCTGGATTAACTACAACCCCATTACCGATAATGCTAACAACATCTTTTCTAAGAATTCCTGAGGGCAAAAGATGCAGCTTATGCTTTTTCCCGTCTACGACAATAGTATGTCCTGCATTATTTCCACCCTGTGATCTAGCAACTACTCTAGATTCTTCTGCCAGATAATCTGTAACCTTGCCTTTACCTTCGTCACCCCATTGAGCTCCGATGATTGTTGTTACTTTCAAGATAAGGTTCCGCCCGATTTAATTATTAACGAATAAAGAGCAGGCAACAAGAACATTGCAGAAATCATAGAAGCTATTAATAAAACGACAATAATAAAAACAAACCACCAAAGCGCACTGATTTTAATTGCGAAAGCTGCAGTTAATCCTACTAGAGTAACCAGTGTGGCTTCAGCTAAAGTTTGAGCCGTCTTAGCAATTGCATTGTAAACACTTGGCATATTCATTCCACCCTCTATCACTCTCTGAGTTATGTGAATTGAAAAGTCAATACCAACGCCAATCACAATTGAACCAATCATAACTGTGACTAAACTTAATGGCTGACCAAGTGCTACAAAGGTTAGAGGTTCGAGAGATATAACCCACACAACCGGGAAAGTTGTGAGAAGACCTAGCTTCCAATTTCTTCCGAATGTTAATGTTAATACAAAAAATACAAGTACTATACATATTACTAATGTAGTAATCTGAGAACTAATTAATTGAGCATTCACGCTAGTCCCAATTGCTGCGACTCCAGTTAATGCGGAGATTTTGACTGGTGCATATTCATGGTTATCTCTAATCTCATTGACCCCAACAACTGCTGTTTCCATGCCTTTGATGTCCTTCAATGGCATGTCGACGTAAATTAAGGTCTTCGAAAACTTGCAAGCAACCTGACCTGAATCATCTGGAGAACAATCCATTATCATGCTAATAGCTTCTGGAGTAATGCTATCGTAAAAAACGTTAAGTAAAAATTTTTGCAAGTCTCTTCCAACAAATTGATTGTTGGCAACTTGCTCATTGTGTAATAGTTCCCAAAAAGAACGCTCAACCCCATCTTCAATACCAACAACATTCAGAACGGAATCCAAAGTTGATGACTGATTTGTAGAAAATTTAACCGCCTTCATAACCTCGGTAAGAGAAATAGCAGTTACATCAGGCACATCATTCAGCCCATCCCTGTTACTGTTTTTTGAGCCAGCTACCAGCAAATCAACCTGATCAAGGTGATCTACTGCATCATTAGCTAACTCATCATAATCATTTTGGAAATCACCTCGAGCAATCATCATTCCAAAAGCTCCAGCATTAAATTCCGTTGAATACTTAACTATACCGATTAGAGTAGGCTCATCATCTGGAACCATATCAAGATAATCAATATTTGTTTCTAACAATGGCAACACACCAACTGATATCAAAGTAGCTGTAGCCAATATAGCTAATACTGGTTTATTTTTTTCAGTGACTACTTTTGCTAATTTATGCCATTCTCCCTCTATTTTTTTGTGGTCATAGTTTGTCAAAACTGCTATAGCTGGTGACATAATAAACGTACAAAGTAAACAGACCATTATTCCCAATGTCAGGCTCAAACCTACGGTGAAAACAGGACCTAAATTTGTATACATTAAGCTACCAAATCCTATCATAGTGGTCATTGCTGACAAAGCAATAGCTCTACCTGTTGTCGACATGGCTTTCATCATTCTTATTTGAGCAGTCTCACCTTCTTCCTCAGTAAATCGATTCGATAAATGTAGACCATAGGCAACACCTAATGCCATTAAAATTGGACCTAGTGCTATAATTGTAGGAGTAGCTTCAAGACCCCCCCAACCAATAATTCCATAAGTTATGAATATAGAATAAAGCGTAGGAATTCCTGCAATCATGACGGCCCTTATTTTCTTTTGAATCAAGAACATAGCTACACCGCACATCACAACTCCAATAGGAAATACACGCCAAAATTCAGAAAAAGATCTCTCAGTTATAGCTTGAGTGACAGGTACCGGACCTGTGAGCATCATATGACTGTAAGTTTCACCATTAGGTCTATTATCATTTTCGGCATGCAGCCCGACACCTCTCGTCTTCATTGCAACATCAACCTCGTTGATGATTATTGGTGGAGGCACATCACTTGTAATTCCAAATAAAATAACAGCAGTGTCCCAAACTCCATCATCATTGGTGTCTCTAAGTACTTTTTCAGTAACTGCAGGAGGTAAATCGGCTACAATATCATCGATGTCTGATTGACTTGGAATTTCGTAATGGTTCAACGTGTTTGACTCAACTGCGCTATCCTTAGCTATTTGAGCCGCTTGACCTAGCAATTCTGCAAAACCTTGACTAGTTCCATCAGTATTGGCATCAGCCCACTCTGCAGAATTTACGATGAGTGCATCATAAACTCTACTATTTGTACTGTGTAACTCCTTTATCAAAGTCGAAATACTAAAAGACCAAACCACGTTATCAGTAACGCCACCATCTGATGGAACTACACCAGCACCACCTTTTTCTGTTTGGCCGTTTTCGTCAACAGTTCTTTCTATATAATCCAACTCAAGCAAAACTTGTCTGTTTGTAATGTTAGCTGAACTTGAAATATCATATGCATTATCAGTTTCGACGTAAATAACTATTATATCTGTGGAATAATCTTCTCGAACCTCTAACAATAACTCTTCTTCGACAGAACCCTTTGGAAGATAAACTTCCATGGCTCCATTAATATTCATTTTTCCAATTCCTATCAACATTACGAAGGTGATAGCTGTCATTATTCCAATTGTTAGTGGAGGATAATCTGTAGTTAACTTGATGAAACTTCTAGCCATAGGGCTTATCTTAACTTCTTTAGCGTTAGACTTTGTAATTTTAGTTTTTGAGTCTTTAACTTTATGTGCCTTGGGAATGGGTTTTGATGATTTCTTACCTCCGACCTTACCTTTTACTTCTTCCCATGATTCTTTAATCGAGTTTTCGCCTACCTTCCCTTTAAGCAAATTTTGCTGCTCCTTTGCTTGCTTATCAAAGAAACGATCTATACGACCTCTAAATCCTGAATCTTTCTTTTCGTCTGACACAGTATCTTAGATGTATTATAGAGGTGATAATAAATAGTTCTTCTCATGTAAATATCAAACCTTTATTATACATGAACTGGATGGTATCGACGTGAAAAATAAAATAAGTATCTGTATTTTGGCTGCTCTGGCCCTTGTTCTAATTGCTTATATTCCATCATCGGAAGGCGAAAGTGACCCTTACATTGAGGAAGTTATTTATTCAAAAAGTTCTGAGGAAACAACCACAATAGTTACTAGTGGAAGAGATAATGCAACCTTCTACAGGTATCTTATTTTAGATGATTATTCACAGGCACCGGTAGACTGGTACGAACCAAATTTTAATGACTCATCATGGAGCTTCGGGGCTGCCCCTTTTGGTGATCGCCAGATTGACGGAATTCAACCAAACTTAATCTGGAATACCCAAGGTAATTCGCCATACGAAAATGACGTTATTTTAGTCCGTCACAAGTTCCAAATGACTGGAATTGTAACTTCTGCACAAATTGATGTCGCTTTTGCAAACTATTGCACTCCTTATCTCAACGGAGATATAATCTATGATGAAAGGGGCGCAAGCAGTCATGCACAGGAGTATTGGAATGATGATGGAACTGAAGACATAACTCCATCTTCGTTTATTCAGGGTCAAAACGTGCTTGCAGTTTATGCTAGAGATACTGGTCAGGGCACTTGGGGAAATAATAACAGACAATGGTTAGATCTTCAGATTACGGCCAGTGTTTTTGAACCAACAAACGAATCTATTATATTTGGTGATACTGTTACTGTAGCTTTTAAAGCCGGAAATAAAGGTAATTTAAGTGCAGGAGAGGTACAGATTCAATCATTTACAAATAATACCGAAGTGTATACACAACAATTAGAAACAGTTTCTCAAAATTTCCAAAGTTTATTTTTCTTCACTTGGACTCCTGAATTTATTGGAAATAATTCATTAAGTATTAATCTGACATGTAATTGTACTGACCAAAATTTAACGAATAATAATTTAGTTTTGAATATAACCAGTAAAATATACATACTTAAAGCAAGCATGGATAGTGAGTTAGAGTACGTTAACCAAACAAGGATACTAACTAAAAATATTACGATAACAAATACCGGAGGACTACCTGACAACGTAACGTTAGTCCCTGCATCTGGACAAATTAATTCTGAAATGTCGTTCTCACCTAATAATTTCTTACTTTTACCTGGTGAATCCAAGGATGTAACTGTTAATGCAGTTTTACCTTCTCCAATTGATGATGGATTTCATAATCTTTCATTTGAGGTAAAAACTCAATATGAATTTACGACAAGTCATTATCTTCTAAAAGGTGGAAAAGATGCTGACGTTGAATGGAATTGGATACAATCAACAAATTATGAAGAAAAATACAATGATGAAAATTGGACTAAATTGGGCTTCAATGATACTGAATGGTCTAAGTCATTAGCCCCATTTGGTGACAGTTCAATTGACGGAATAAATTACAAAACCACATGGGATGGTGATAATTATGCCTACTTTAGATATATTTTCAACATTGATGATATTTCAATTTACGAAGGTGGCGTTATGAATATTAATGTGGCAAGTAATAATTTTGGAGACCACTACATTAACGGCATCTTTGTGTTCGGAGATTTGGATCAAGGGTCAGGACACGGTGCAGAATACTGGAATGATGAAGTTCAAGTATACACTGGTTATCTTTCACAAGGTGAAAACATTGTTGCAAGTATCATAGGAAATCCACAAAATACTCAATGGTTCGACCAAGAAATTAGTGTAACTTTTTCTCAAGCAAACTTATGGGGCTACAGAGATACCACTTACAACATACCAATCTTATTAGACACCACTGCCCCAGCTACTAAGGTCAATGAAGATGGATTTTACAAAAATTCAACAATTATTTCACTAACATGGAAAGAGATATCTTCAGATGGTGATCTTGAGGGATTCTACCTATACTATCAGGTTAAAGATGGTAGCTCCATAGGAGATTGGTTACTCTATGACTATTACACAGATTCTTACTCAACTAATTTTTCAGCTGAAAATGGAATGATATATCGCTTCCGAACCATAGGTGTTGATATTTACGGGAATAAAGAAATTAAAGGAGTCTATGATACTGAAGTTAAAATTGACATGGATTTGCCAAAATCTGAACTATGGTTAAGTGAGGGAAACATACAATTTACGAATGTCGATGGAGTAACTATTAATTGGAAGGAAAATGAGACCTACGACATTCAGGGATACCTCATTGAATTCAAGGAAATAAATGATTTAGCATGGAGTAATTACGGTCTCTTTACAGGAATTGGTGAATACTGGTTTGAACCTGATTCCGATGGAACATATCTTGTAAGGTCTAGAAGTATTGACTATGCTGGAAATCGTGAAATTAAAGAGATACCTGACATCAATATTACCTTTGACAGAATAAGGCCTGTAGTAAAATTAAACCAAATAGATACACTAAAAAATACTGATGATTTAATATTGTCCATCAATTATAAATCTGAAAACTTGTCCACATTGAATATAGAATATGCCAGGCTAATTGAAGGAGATGAAGATATATTAGAATGGAAAACGTTCGATGAAAACTGGAATAGTGATGAATATACCATCAGAAATTTAGTAGATGGATACACATATTATTTCAGGATAAATCCTTCAGACTTTGCTGGAAATGATTACTCAAGAAGTAATTTTGAATTTACCTTTATGTATGATAATAATTCACAGGAGATAATATTACCCACTGTACCCTTAAAACCAGTTATGACTGGAAAGATTAAAAATGTTGAAATTACTGTAGACGAAAATTTAAACGGAGTTTATGATAAGGTGTTACAGGAATACATTGGAAATGATTTATCAGGAATGAAAGCAAATCAGTATTGGATTAATTATGAATTAGGTATGATTGTTTTCGGAAATGGAGATGTTGGATACCTGCCACCACAAAATTCTTCCGTGTCTGTAAGTTACTCTGGATATGATTTGATTACAACAATCGACAACAGCCCTCCAATGCCAGTACAATCTGTGGGATACCTTGTTAACGAAGATAATAACTTAACTATTGAATGGAAAGAATCTGAAGACGCCGTTTCATATATTATTGAGAATAGAAGCAACTTTTCCAGACCATGGGAAACAGTAGAAAACATAAACTACACTAAGAACAAGATGATTTACGAGATTTCAAATCTAAGCGGAGGATTCCATTACTACAGAATTATTGCCGTAGATCGTATGGGTTATCAAAACGCAGATATGGATGGAGAAATGCTTGAAATATTTATAGAGTATGAAAATGTCAACAATGCAGCAAATGCAAAATCGGATTCTAGCATAGTAAACAATTACATAATTTTTGCAGGATTACTGATTCTTAGCGCTGTAACTGTCGCAGCTTATATTTTTAAAAATAAAGGTGAGGAAGTTGCGATTGCAGTCGAAAACTCGAGCATATTAGTTCCTGTTGAGGAATTAGCTGAAAAGGAAATCAAATCGATTGATGAAGCTAAGCCTGCTTTTAGCATTGTTCAGGGAAGTCAATTTTCACGAACCGTATTATTTGTTTGTGAGGCAGGATGTCAAAAAGAATTTGAGAATATCGACGACGACGGTGATGAAGAAATAATGTGCCCTCATTGCGGCTCAATTGGTGACTCGCCACTTTAGAACCAGTTATCTTTAATTTGTACTTCCTTAGCCAGACATGACTAAAAGCTCTGAAGCACCTGGTTTCTACAAAAAAGACCCCTCAGAAAGACTAGCATTCGTGAAGGAATTTGCTGATTTGTCCGAAGATGAAGTTAAAACTATAAGTGGATATGGGGCTCTCGGAAAAGATACTGCTAACAGAATGATTGAAAATGTCGTTGGTACCTTTCCACTACCATTAGGATTTGCACCAAACTTTCAAATTAATGGAAAAGATTACATTGTTCCTATGGCTGTAGAAGAGCCATCAGTTGTTGCTGCTGCAACCCACATGGCAAAGGGTTCCAGAAAGACTGGTGGAATTTCTGCGACCTCTGATGAGCCTGTTATGATAGGCCAGATTCAACTTGTAAACTTAAAAGATCCATTTGAAGCAAAAGAACTCATTGCAAAGAAGAAGGAAGAAATAATTAATTTAGCCAACGAACAAGACCCCATTCTCGTTAAATTTGGCGGGGGATGCAAAGATATTGAGGTGAGAGTTTTGGATTCGCATACTGGACCAATGGTCATAACACACTTGCTTGTAGACTGCAGAGATGCTATGGGAGCCAATGCTGTAAACACAATGGCTGAAGCTGTTGCTCCAAGACTCGAAACGATTACAGGTGGAAGAGTTTATCTCCGAATTATTTCAAACCTTGCTATTTATCGCAAAACTAAAGCAACTGCTGTATGGCCTGCTGAGTTTTTAGGCGGGGAAGAGATAGTTGATGGAATAATTGAGGCATTCGCTTTTGCTTGCGCAGATCCATTCCGAGTTGCAACACACAACAAGGGAATTATGAACGGAATTGACCCCGTTGTAATTGCTACAGGAAATGATTGGAGAGCAATTGAGGCTGGTGCGCACACATACTCACACTGGAAAGAAGGGCATGCCTCGTTTACTGAATGGGAAAAAACTTCTGAAGGTAACTTAAAGGGAACTATAGAAATTCCTATGGCTATAGGTTTGGTTGGAGGAGCTACGGCTACTCATCCGACTGCCAAGACCTGTGTAAAAATATTAGATGTTAAAATACCCGGAGGTGCTGCCGAATTATCACAAGTAATATGTGCTGTAGGATTGTGCCAGAATCTAGGTGCCTTGAGAGCATTAGCATCAGAAGGCATACAAAGAGGACATATGGGATTACATGCTAGAAACTTGGCTGTGCAAGTGGGTGCAACAGGAAAAGAAATTGACATTGTAGCTGAAAAATTAAAACAATCTGGAAAAGTTAGGGCTGACATAGCTGAAGAAATATTGTCAAACATAAGAAAATAATGACTATATTGTCCGATAAGAGCATCTTAGATTTAGTAAAACGTGGAGAAATCATCATCGAACCTTTTGATGAAGCTAAACTAACACCTAATGGTTATGACTTAACTATTCAAGAGGTTGAAATACCTGGAAATGATAAAATCTCTAGAGGAGATATTGTTATTCCTCCTGGAGAAAGATTCGCAGTTTCCACTAAAGAAACTATTTCATGCGGTGAGAAACATTGTGCACAATTATGGCTTCGGACCAGTTGGGCTCGTAAAGGAATAATTTGTAGTTTTGGAAAAATAGACTCAGGATTCAAAGGAAGTTTAACACTATTGGGATTTAATTCGGGTAAGGATAGTGTAAAGGTAAAAATAGGAAACACATTTACCCAGATTGTCTTCGAAGAGCTATCAACTAATGCAAATGAACTATATGCCGAGAGGAGCGGAAACTACCAAAACCAAAAAGGTGTAACTTGGTCTAAAGAATGAAATTAGTTAATTCTTCAAATCCTTCACTCGAATCTTCAGTTGTCAAATAAGATGGAAAATACTCCATAATATCCTTATATTTCAAAACTGATTTTACTCCCACGGAAAAAGAAAAATGATTAAACATTGGTGAATCATTCGGAGAATCACCGATGTAAATGCATTCATGCTCTTTCAGATTCCATTCATCTAAAATTTTTAAAGACATACCAAGTTTGTTATAATTTCCGTACCAGACATTCAAATGAATGTTAGATATTGCTGCATTTGCTCCATTAGATATGCAAAAATCATGAATTGCCTTAACCTTGTCATCATCCATATCATGTTCTTCTGAAATATCTAAAGATAGGTCCCACAGCCTAAATGGTTGATCCGCAGCCAAATGTACGTCACCAAAATTAGATTTAATATCATTAAAGAGTAAACCAAGCTTTTTTTGATGGACTGTCAAGCTACTGGAGGAATCAAATATTTTCCTAATCATTCTACCTTCTGATACTGTATATGAAAATGCTCCATTCTCGCCAACAACTGAATTTACAGGCCACCATCTAGCTATCAAATCACACCATCCTGCGGGCCTACCAGTAACTGCAATTCTTTTAATATTTTTTTGCCTTAATTTTTCCAAACATGTAAATGTGGATGATTTAAGCCGATTGTCACTAACAAAAGTGCCATCTAAATCAAACAATATAACTTTAATTTCATTAATTTCATCTCTTGTGATTCGTGATAAATGCTCCATGAGTTGGTAAAAAAGCTAATTTTAAATACGCTTCGGCTACTGACGAACTCCTAAAAGGTTACAATGCCATCACTATACGGAGCAGTCAAAAGCAAGACAGGTGAGCTTTTGCAAGACAGTATGGAATACTGTAAAGGCGCACTCCAATCCGTATCACGATCATTTGCCCTAACAATTCCCCTCGTAGAAGAAAATATACTTGGACCAATCATGGTTGGCTATTTGGAAGCTCGTATATTGGACACTTTCGAGGATGATATCGGAAAAAGAGAAATCAGTTTAGAAGAGAGAATTGAAGCTATGAATATGCTAATGGATATACTTGAAAATCCAAACGCTGAGAGTACGAAAGAAAAAATCGAAACCCTGACTGGTTCAGCTGACGAAATGGTACAAAATCCAAAATATCGCGATTTAGTCAAAAATATGAAGAGTGTTTTGGCAGTCCACAGCAGCTTTGATGAAGATACAAAAGAGTGCATGGTAAGATGGCTTAAGGAGATGAATTTCGGAATGCAAAAGTTCCTTAAACAAGAAGTTTATTCGTTTAACGATTTAGATGAATATTGCTATTATGTCGCAGGGACTCCGTCAGGATTTTTAACTGAGCTAATTAGAAAAAGGTCCAAAAAATTATCTGAAGAAAATTCATCGATATTAATGGAGAACGAACGTGACTTTGGATTATTTCTCCAGAAAGTTAACATTATTAGGGATTTTAGAGAAGACATTCTTGATAATGAAAAAATATTCTGGCCGGGTTTCCTTTTTGAAAAATATCAAGTTAAACCTGAAGAATTATTAAATGTTGAAAACAAAACTAAATCTATGGAAATTCTCGATTACATGCTTGATAATGCATGCAAACACATTGAACCTGTCAAATCTTATCTAAATGCAATTCCAGACGAATATGCAGGCTTCCGTGCTGGTGCAGCTGTAAATTTTGCAATGGGCGTTGCAACACTTGACACTATGAGATGTAACAGCGATGTATTTTTTGGAGATAAACCCGTTAAGATTTCTCATGAGTCTCGAGATAACATAATATCAGATCCTCTTGGATTTGTTTCAAACTGAACTTTAATATCTAAGCTGCACATAAGTAATCGTGAAAGTAAAATTATTAGCTTCAGTAGGGTTTCTTTTTTTGGCTGTAATAACAGCTGCTACAACTAGTGCAGCACCTAGTTCTGGAAACATTACCGTAGCTTTCATCATGGTTGGATTTGAAGACCAAGATTTCCAAGATGAGTACGATCAGGATTATTTTGAGGATATTGCATTTGCTGATTCTGACTCAATGCGGGACTATTTTGATGAGGTTTCAAAAGGTAAATTGAATATCGAAGGCGAAGTTTTTGGACCTTACACACTTGATGGTGATGCAGCTGAGTATTCAAGTGGCTCTAGTTTCGTAAGAGACAGTGTTGAAATTGCTGACGATGACATTTACTTTCCCGATTTTGATGCAGTAATGGCAATACATTCAGGGCCTGGTGGTGAATCTTCTGGGGATAGTAATGATATTTGGTCAGCTCACTGGCCTAGTATCACAATAAACACTAACGATGATGATGAAGATGGCAATGACCATGTAATAAGACGAATAAGTCAAGTCCCAGAATATCAATTGTCAAACGGTGAAAGAAACCCTTTAGGTGTATGGTGCCACGAATTTGGTCATGAGCTGGGTTTACCCGATTACTATGATACAGACGGCAGTTCAGAAGGAGTTGGTAATTGGGCTGTTATGGCTGCAGGGTCTTGGGGAAACAATGGAGAAACTCCAGTTTACTTTAGTGCTTACTCACGATATTGGCTAGGCTGGGATGAGCCTATTACTGTAGAAGATGATGTAACAAATCTCGTCATAGAACCAGTTTCTGAAGGTGGAAATATTTACAAATTACCGATACCCGGTAATTGGTCGAACTCTGAACAATATTTCTTACTTGAAAATAGACAACAAACAAGATATGATACTTATTTACCTGGAGAAGGACTGTTAATATGGCACATCGATGAAGAAATAATGTTTTCTAAATGGAGTTCAAATACAGTAAATAATGACGAAGACCATAAAGGAATGGACTTAGAGGAAGCTGATGGTAACGACGATTTAGACTCCGGAGCAAACAGAGGAGACAATGGAGATCCTTACAGATCGGGATCTTTCACTAAAGACACTTATCCAAACTCTCTGGCTTATAACGGATCCGAATCAGGATGGAAAATAGATAATATTGAGGTAGATGGAGACAATATTATTTTGGATATTAGTTTCCTGTCCAAACCTCACGCCATTGCTGACGCAGATGATGCTGTGGTGACTGAAGGTGAAATTCTTCAGTTTTACGGAAACGAATCTTGGGATGAGGATGGAGTAATCGTAAACTATACTTGGAACTTTGGTGACGGCAAATACAATTATACTGCAAATCCAAAACATATTTTTACTGAAAACGGTGAATATAACGTAACCCTGACTGTGAGAGATAATAACGGACTAGTGGACTCCTATGTTCTAAACATATTTGTTAACAAACCTCCAATAGCAAACGTTGTAATTTCAAAAATAAGCGTCATGCTTGGAGAAAGTATCACATTTGACGCATCTAACTCTTACGATTTAGATGGAGAAATCGATTTTTATTATTGGAACTTCGACGATGGTCGAACCTCTAATCAAATGATTAAAGAACACACATATTCTAATTCAGGAATCTTTAATGTTTCATTAAAGCTAATTGATAATCTTAACGACATAAGCACAACCTATTACTTAATCGAAGTAATAAACTCATTACCTAAGGTGAACTTTACAATTAATCCCGAGACTGGTAATACTTTAACAATGTTTGAGTTTAATGACTTGTCTTTTGACTCAGATGGCGATATCGAAGAGTGGTTATGGAATTTTGGTGATGGTAATTCTTCTACCGAAGAA
>JAYYHK010000039.1:0-5221 GCA_036148495.1 Thermoplasmatota archaeon
GATAGAGACTCTTATCCAAAAAAATTGCTCGAAGATAACATGTCTAAATTAAAGGATTTTAAGTTTGATTATTTGGATAATCCTAAAAAGATGAAATTATCTTTGGCAATTCAAGAAGATATTCCCAGCTTGGTGGAAGTCAAAATTTCTTATTTCAATGGTAGAACATATTCAGTTGACGTTCCAGGCCAAGATAAGAAACTGTGGATTACAAGAGCGGCAATTAGTATTTCAGATAATAATGTAGATTACGAGTGTCTCCCTCTAACAGATTGGAAAATTGCTCTTCCTATTGAAGAAAGCCATTTCAAATCAAATAAGATTAAGTTGATTGTTAAACCTCTGGAAGTTAGATATAGCAGCGAAGAGACTCGTAAGAGCTTTATTATTTTGGATACAGTTAAAGAAGATTAAACCCGAATTCTTCTTCCACAACTACAGATAAATTTAGTAGTGTTTTCACCGACATTATGAATTTTGTCACAGGAAGGACATTTAATTGACTTGATACCCTTACCCATGTTCACTTCAGGTTCGCTTGAACTTATATTTGCTGAAGGCCTTTTGACAATTTTCTTTGTAACCCCTTTCTTCGCTACACGCTTCTTAACAGCCTTCTTTTTGGCAGGTACGGCATTAGACTCGTCTTCTTCAGTATCTTTACCAATTGCCTCATTTTGTGAGCCAATTGAATGTGTTCCAGTGAGTTCATCTAATATCTTTCTTTCATCAAAGTCGTCAACTTCTTCATTTTCATCATCAAAATCGTCTTCATATTTATCATCTTCTTCGTCGTCATCTTCTTCGTCGTCTTCTTCGTCAGATTTTTCTAGACGTTTTAATTTTTTAGATTCACTTGGTAACTCAGATTTATGTCCAACACCTGTTAGACTTTTCTTAAGAGGGTCAATAGATTCAACGGGTTTGTATAAATCCGCAGTGGTATCTTCAGGAGCCAAGATAAATGTGTATATTCCAACTGAAAGAAGCACAATTGCTAAAAATCCTACTATAATAATTATTAAATTATCTTCAATAACTGGAGGTAACTCAGGCATAGTGAATCCTCCAGAGTCGCCCCCTGAAGATTTTTGTGTTACCATTGATACTTGTATGGCTTCAGCCCACACTACAGTCCCGTTATTATTTTTGAGAGTGACTGAGAATTCAACAATTCCATCGTACCCCTTAAAGCGATCATCGGTCCCTCGAAATTTGGATAAATACTCATCAAATCCAGTAGCTTGGCAAGTGTCGCACAATGGTTGATATTCAGGGTATCCAATAAGCGAGTCTCTTGGGTCATCATAACTTTTGAAGTTTACCTCTATAAGAATTCCAGTAATATATAATTCAGGATTGGCTGGTTCATCACCTGTCATTTTTGCGTAATCACTTTCTGAGTTTATTTTAATGTAAAAATTTAGATTAGTACCTTCTTGAAATTCGATATCGTCTTCGCTAACTACTAAGTCCTCAGAATCATTTATAGATAACTCTACTAATCCAGCGCTTGACAAAGGAAGTAGAAAAATAGCTAATAAAAACGCTAGAAAAAAATGTATTTTCCTTTTGTAATTAAGCGCCATAACGGTATACACCCCATCACACAAATAAAACTATCTATTTATTATATTGCAGAAAGTTAGTAAATCTATTAATTGGTGTCCTTTTAACCAAAAGATGGCAAATGAAGAAAGTGATAAAAAAGGACTAGGAAAAGGAACTAAATCAGTACATTCCGGAACTTCACCTAGTGAAAATTCATTAAACACTCCAGTTTACCAAACTTCTACTTTTTATCTCGACGATAACGGATATAAAATGTGGATGGCCGGAGAGCCACGAGCACCAGTATATTCTGGAAGGTATTACAATCCTACAAATCGAGCTGTAGAGAGAAAGATTGCAGATCTAGAAGGTGCTGAAGATGCATTAGTTTTCTCGTCAGGAATGGCAGCAATTTGTACTACATTACTTAATTTTCTTGGTCAAGGAGATAGAATAGTAACTACTCGAAATTTATACGGTGGTACTGTTGGTGTTTTAGACCAAGATTTTGTTAGATTTGGTATAGATGTTCATTACATAGACGTTAAAGATCTAGATGCAGTTGAAAGTGCTTTGAAGGAAAAGGAAACTAAGGTTCTATATTGTGAAACTATCACAAATCCACTGTTGGAAGCTTCAGATTTACCAGCCCTAGCATCTTTAGCTAAAAAGTATGGTGCAGTATCAATCGTTGACAGTACCTTTGCCACGCCAATTTCATGTAATCCTATAGAACATGGGTTTGATTTAGTAATTCACTCAGTAACTAAAATGTTGAATGGTCACAGTGATTTACTGGGCGGAGTAGTAGCCGGCAATAAGAGCCTAATAAACAAGATTTGGGAAAAATTGAGGAATTTTGGGGGTTCAATGGATCCACATCAAGCATCTTTAGTCGAGAGGGGAATCAAGACTTTGCAAATTCGATATGAAAGATCAACAGAAACTGCTGGTCTTATAGCAGAATGGCTTGAAAGTCACCCCAAAATTAAGAAAGTCATTTATCCTGGATTAAAGAGCCATGAAGATCATGAGTTGTGTAAGTCAATGTTATCTGGTTTTGGAAATATGGTCTCTTTCGTCGTTGATGGCGGTGACGATGCAGGCCGTAAAATGCTCAATAACATGACTGTAGCGTCTCAAGCTATATCTTTAGGTGGTGTTGAATCACTAATCTCTATGCCTTACGCAACAACACATGCATCATGGACCCAAGAAGCACGCATTTCAGCAGGTATTGATTTAGGGTTTGTTAGATTTTCAACAGGTTTAGAAGATTTTGACGATCTGAAAAACGATTTCGATCAAGCTCTCTCATCTCTTTAAAGCAACAGAATAATAGCAGCCTCTTACTAGCGTCATGTGGAATATTCAATACGCTTGCTTAATTCGTCTTATCATAAAGAAATAGTTGATGGAGTTGAACACGCAGTAGTTTACTTGTATGGAACTACAAAAGATGGAGAAGGAATTGCAGTCCGTACACCATTAATGCGTCCTTATTTTCAGGTGGTTGAACCTGACAACAACGTAAAACAGCAATTAATGAAAAATGAGAGCGTTGATTCAATTGAAGATGAAGAGTTATGGGTTGATGGAGACGTCAAAAAATGCACGCGAATTTACACTAAATCTCCAGACAATTTATACAAGCTTAAAGAATGGCTTAAAAATAATGGATTAAAATTGTTAGCTTCCGATATCCCTTTCCATTACAGGTATCTTTATGACAACAATATCGGCGGTTGTGTTTCTTTCGAAGGTGACGAAGTAAAGAACCATAAATTTACATGTAAGCTAATAGATGCAGTATCAATTAAGGATTGTGAAGATTTTGAGTCTGACTTTAAAATACTAAGTTTCGATATAGAAAACTCTATCTTTGAAAGAACAATATATTGCTTAAGTTTCTGCGTTAAAGACTCAAGTGGCTACATACACGAAGAAACTCTCCATGGAGGAGAATTTGATATCCTGAAAAATTTTGTTTCAGCAGTCTCTAAGTTTGATCCAGATATCATCACAGGTTACAACATCGATGGATACGATTTACCACTTCTACTTGAGAGGGCTGATGTCCATAGAATTGATCTGAATTTTGGTAGAGATAAATCTAAGATTGAGCAGAAGTTGCAGAGATTTTGGAGAGTAGAAGGCAGAGTTGTCATTGACGCTTGGTGGAACGTTAAGAGGGAGATTCGTCCTCGCCAAGAATCTTTGAATGCGGTTGCAAAAGAATTGTTGGGAAGAGAGAAGCATGATGTTAATCCTAAAAAAATGGATGAAGAGTGGAAGGAGCGCCCTGAAAAAGTAATGGATTATTGTCTTGAGGATGCTAAGCTAGCATTGGAAATTTTAGAATATATTATGGTTTTACAAAAATATCAACACATTGGTACAGTTTCAAAGTTACCTCTAGATGATGTAATTAATGGTATAACATCAATGATGATTGACTCTTTGATGATTAGATTTGCAGATTCTAAGAGAATAGGAGTTCCAGGTACGAACAGAAGAAAACGTACAGGACACATTGAAGGAGGTTATGTTCACACCGTAGATCCTGGTTTGTATGGTTGGGTTTGTGTTTTAGATTTTAAGTCAATGTATCCAAGTATTATTATTGATCGAAATCTTTGTTTCACGACAAAATCTGACGAAGGAGATATTGAAACTCCTCTTGGAGTTAAATTTAAAAGTCACGAACAAAAGCAGGGTCTTCTCCCTGAATTACTGACTAACTTGATGGAAGATAGAGATTCTGCAAAAAAGCTTCAAGCCGAGGCCAAAAATAAAATGGAAGAGCAGTACTACAAACGTGTACAGGAAGCGATTAAAATACTGATGAACTCTGTTTATGGTGTATTTGCTTCTTATTTTTACAGATTTACGAATTTAGAAATTGGAGCTTCGATAACTGCATACGCTAGAGAATATGTTAAAGATATTCTAAAAGAATTAGAGTCCGAAGGTTTAGAAGTAATTTACGGAGACACAGATTCAGTTTTTTTCCGTTCACCTCATTCTAATTTAGAAGAAACAATTTCTTTTGGTGAGGAAATAGCTCAAAGGTACTCTATTGGAGCAAAGCAGCTTGAATTTGAAAAAATATTACAACCATTTTTCTCACATGGAGCCAAGAAAAGATACGTTGGAAAACAAGTTTGGCCTAAGGAGAGTATGTTGATTCGAGGATATGAAACAAGACGTACAGATTCCTTTCCCTCTCAGGTTAAGGCTTTGGAGGAGGTATTTTCACTATTGATGGAAAGCGATGTAGATGGTGCTCTTCGTCTATCGAAAGATTGGGTCACAAAAATATCAAAAGGAGAAGTTGAAAAAGATACCTTGGTAATTTCTAAAACAGTGAATCTCAAAAGAAAATACGTGAATGAGGGCAATCAAGCACACCTTCAAGCCCACAAAAAATATATTGAAACAGGGAGGCCATTTGTCAGTGGTATGAAAATTTCGTTTGTGGTAACAGATGCCAGTAAAAGTCCAATGGTAGTGGAACCTTACATTCCTGAAGAAGAGTGTCCCGAACCGGATTATAATTATTACGCAGACAGACTTGCTAAATCTTTGTCTAGAATAACAGATGTTTTTGATTGGGATGAAAAGGCATTAAAATCAGGTAAAAGAGCACCTAAACAGCAGACTCTATTTT
>JAYYHK010000040.1:0-7911 GCA_036148495.1 Thermoplasmatota archaeon
AGTAGTGTGCATTACGCCTTTTGGTTTTCCCGTGGAGCCACTAGTGTACAGAATAAATAAAGGATCTTCCGCGTCCATTATTTCAGGTTCACATAAGCTATCAGCTGATTCCATAGCCTCATGCCACCAAACATCCCTCCCTAGTATCATTTCAGTAGGACTTCCAGTTCTTCTAACAACAAGAACTTTCTCAATAGATGGCGTATTTTTGAGAGCTTCATCAGCATTTTTCTTCATTGGAATATCAGTCTTTGTGCCTCTAACTCCAGTATCTTGAGTGACTAGGACTTTACATCCGGAATCATTGATTCTTGATTCTAAACTATCCGGAGAAAAGGCTCCAAAAACAACAGAATGTACAGCACCTATTCTTGCGCAGGCCAATAGTGCAATAGTTAATTCAGGTATCATTTGCATATAAATGCATACACGGTCTCCCTTAGCTACGCCTAAATCTTTCAAAGAATTTGCAGCTAATTGTACTTCTCTTAATAAATCATCATAGGTTAATTTCAGGTTTTCTGAGGAGTTATTTCCCTCCCAAATTAGAGCAGTTTCGTTCCCGAATCCACTTTCTACATGTCTATCAACACAATTGTAGCATGCGTTCAATTTAGCACCCTCAAACCAACTTATTTCAGCTTTGTTAAAATCCCAATTCCATACTTTTCCCCATTTTTTAAACCAAGAAATTCGTTCGGCTTGTTCAGCCCAAAAACCTTCAGGATTTTTTATAGAATAATCATATATTTCATTGTATTTTTCAATACTTCCGATGTATGCATTATCCTTAATTTTTTCATTAGGTTTAAATGATTTCATACTTTTTATTAAGTAATGCCGAACAAAAGCTTTTCGAAGCATAAAAAACAAAATCCCCCTCCTTTAGATGATTAATGGATATTTGCCTTAAGTGCGGGGCTGAACCTCCCCTCATTTCCCAAATTTGCCATAAATGCGTTCGTGAAACTGTAGTAATTTCGCGTCTTCCAGAAGTATTAAGAATGGTAGACTGCAAGTCTTGTTATTCCTTGAAAATACCAGGGACTTGGCTTGAATTCGACAGTGTTGAATCAGCAGTAGGGCATTTCTTTGAAAGTTCAATTATTTGGCATGATAATTTATCTCAACAAAAAACTGATTTGACGTTGAAGCAATTAGATCCAAGCAAATATCGAGTTCTGGCTAAAACAAGAGCAAATTATGGTGGACTTGCTCTTGAATCAGATTTGGAGCAGGTTGTCGAGATTAAGTATCAAGTATGTCAAACATGTTCAAGGCATGCAGGAGGTTACTATGAAGCCATTTTACAGATTAGGACTAAGCAAAAGTCGGTTTTAGATGCTGCAGTTGAAAAAGTTTTCAAAGATATCGATTCTTCCCCAGCTGAATTTTTTTCTACTGAAAATGGACCTGTAAAAGGTGGTTTTGATTTTCAATTATCATCCACAGAGAGAGCAAGAGCTTTGGCTAGAGAGTTAATGATTCAGTTTGGAGGACACGTTAATGAGACAAATAGTTTAGTTGGCCGTAAAGACGGCAGAGATCTATTGAGGCACACTTTTGGAGTACGTCTACCAAGTTTTTTAGCGGGAGACTTTCTTTTAATCAAAGAAAAAGTTTATCAGGTTACGAGGTTAGATAGAAGGAAAGCAAAGCTAAAATTGATGGAATCGCCATACACAAAGAAGATGGTGGAGATTGATACTCTCCGTTCTCCAAACATACTAGACCACCCAATTGACACTCAAATTATCAGTTCAAGAAAAGACCAATTTTTATTGCTAGATCCATATACTCACCATACCGTAGAAGCAGTTTGCCCTAATAATTCCAAAGGAGAAAATGTGAGGGCGTTACGTTTTGGAAATGAAACTTTTTTTATTTGGGATTAACCTTGGTTATGTATTCCAATAGGTTCTTCACTGATTCCTTTGTGTTGCTTTGATGATTTGCTTCTTATTTTTTCGATTTTTTCCAAGTATTCTGATGAAACATTATCAGTGACATAAAATCCGTTGAAGCATGAGGCGTCAAAATCTTGAGGTCCAGTTGGTTCAAAATTAACGCTTTCTACTAAATCTTCTAGATCTTGATAAAATAGTTTGTCAGCCCCCATTCTTTCAGCTATTTCATCAATTGTATTTTTATTAGCAATAAATTCACTTGATGCAGCCATATCAATCCCGTATACATTTGGAAATCTTACAGGAGGTGCGGCTGAAGCGAAATATACTTTTTTAGCACCAGATAGTCTTGCCATCTCAACAATTTTTCTTGAAGTATTTCCTCTTACTATTGAGTCATCAACAAGCAATACACACTTTCCTGAAAATTCGTGTTCAACAGTATTAAGTTTTTTTCTGACAGAATCTCTTCGTATTGATTGTCCTGGCATGATAAATGTTCTTCCGATATATCTATTTTTAACTAAACCCTCACGATAGTCTATGTCCAATTCTTTTGCGAGTTGAATTGCAGAAATTCTTCCACTATCTGGCACAGGTATAACTACATCAATATCGTGTTCAGGCCATTCTCGAAGGATTTTCTGAGCTAATTTTGTCCCCATATTTAATCTTGCTTGATGAACAGAAACGCCATCTATGATAGAATCAGGCCTAGCGAAGTACACGTACTCAAAAATGCAAGGAGATAATTTTGCATTTTCGCTGCACTGTTTCTTAAACATCTTTCCGTTATTGTCGATAAACATAGCTTCACCTGGGGCCAAATCGGTTACATCATCGAAGCCAAGTGAGTTTAGTGCTACACTCTCTGAAGAAATTCCCCATACATAATCCTGTTTGCTTTTACTTTGTGCAAAAACCAAGGGTCTAATTCCGTTAGGATCTCTAAATGCGAACAGTCCGTATCCTGCAATCATTCCTACTACAGCATATCCGCCTGAACATCTTTTATGTAGTCTTTGAACGGCTTCAAATAAATCCTCAGGTTTTAGGTTTGGAGTATCTTTAACATTCTTTCTATTAATTTCTAGCTCATTAGCCAATATATTTAGTAGTATTTCTGAATCAGAATTAGTATTTATATGTCTCAAATTTTCCTTGTAAAGTTCGTTAGTAAGTTCTTCAGCGTTTGTTAAATTTCCATTGTGTGCAAGTGAAATTCCATAGGGGTGATTAACATAAAGGGGTTGAGCTTCAGCAGCAGATGCAGTCCCGGCGGTGGGATATCTAACGTGGGCAATTCCTAAGTTACCTTTAAGATTTTGAATATGCTCTTTATGAAATACATCGTTTACCAAGCCATTGTCTTTTCTTAAATGTAATTTATCTTCATCACATACAACAATACCTGCAGCATCTTGCCCGCGGTGTTGTAAAACTAACAATCCGTCATACAGAAGATTGCTTATTGGACCCTTATTAGCTAAAATTCCAAGAATACCGCACATTAAACTATCAAATGAACAGATGAAAGGGGGGTTTTAGTCTTTTCAGTTAAAAAATACCTAATGAGTCTTAGACCACTTGTACTCACGGGTTTTTGAGCTTGCCCCGAACCCACATGCAGCACATCTTTTCTTACGCATGTGATAAGCGTGACGGCCGCATCTTCTGCAGATTAAGTGAGTCTGTCTTTGACGTTTACCTTGTGCAGCAGTTCCCTTACTCATTTTTTACCATAATCTCCCGAAAGCAGTTCTCGGACCGTATCGGGGTGATGATTCACCTGAAGGGGTTATAAAATAATTTGTTTAGCCTAAACCTATAGTTTTGTAGTCAAAACCTATTCGTTCAGCTTCGTTTGAATCTAATACCCTTCTTCCATCGATTAACACATTTCCATTCATTCGTCTCAAAAGTAATTTTAAATCTAAATTTTTGTACTCTTCCCATTCAGTCATTATAATTACACAATCAGCCTTTTCAGTAGCTAACTCTGGAGTTGCAGTCATTGGTATATCTACTATTTTTCTGAAATTAGTCATACCTTCTGGATCGTGGGCAGTTACATTTGCTCCTTTCTCAATTAAATCTTTGATAACAATTTCGCTTCTACTTTCACGGACGTCGTCTGTGTCAGGTTTAAAAGCTAAACCCAGAACTGCTATATCTTTACCTTTTATGACGCCTAGTCTTTCCTCAGTCATCTTTACAATTAGTTTCGGTTGTAAATCATTGACCTCTAAAGTAGCTTTTAGCATAAGTGATTCAACTTTAGAGTTTTTTGCAGCAGCGGCCAGAGCTTTAACGTCTTTTGGAAAACAAGATCCTCCAAAACCAGCACCAGCCCTTAGAAATTCAGATGAAATTCGGCTATCCAAACCCATCCCTTCAGCCACTTCTTGAAAATCAATTCCCCACACGTTGGACATATTTGCAATTTCGTTTACGAAAGAAATTTTAGTAGCCAGAAAAGAATTAGATGCGTACTTTATCAGTTCAGCAGTTCTAGGAATGCATTCAAGTTTAGTACAATTGTATGATTTGTACAACTCATTTAATTTTTCCCTAGCAATTTCATCAGCATAGCCTATCACTATCCTGTCGGGATTCTGAGCATCATGAATGGCATTTCCCTCTCTTAGGAACTCAGGATTCATACCTATTCCTAATTTTTCTCTTTTCCACCCGCTTTTCTTCAAAATGTTTGGCATTACTACTTCTTCGGTTGTTAACGGAATGACTGTTGACTTCACAATTACAGTATGAGTTTCATTCTTATCTCTAAGCGCACGTCCTATTTCAGATGATGCGGATTTTATGTAACTTAAGTCAATGTTTCCTTCCTTATCTGATGGCGTGCCTACACAGATAAATGTAATATCTGAGTTTCGTATATTTTGTTTAATTTCAGTAGAGCCTTTTAAATTTTTAGCTTTAAGTCCTTGTTGAATAAGTTTGTCTAATCCGGGTTCGTATATAGGAGATTTTCCACTATTCAGAATATTTATTTTTTCTTCAGCAATGTCCAAGCAAACAACTTGGTTGCCTAGGTCTGCTAATGTAGCACCGGTTACAAGTCCGACGTACCCGGTTCCTACAATACTTACTTTCACAATATTCCAAGGGCGGACCTACATAAAATGCTCTCTATTGAGAGTTGTGGTATCAGACTTAGTAGTAAAGAAGCGTAGGCCAATAAACAAAAAAGAGGCGCGCTTCATCAAAGAGGGTCTTTCTAGGACCCATAATCTTGATTTGCCAATTTTAGCGGGTAAATATGAGATCGGTAAAACAGATCATTTTGACGTTTTAATTTCAAAAGGAAACATAATTGCTTTAATAGATGATAAGGTAGTGCATTTAACTGTTAGAGGTTTGCTTTCAAATTCAGTAGTTAGTGGCTGGGTTCAGGTAGATATGGGAGCAGTTCCATATGTTTGCAATGGGGCTAACACAATGTCCGCAGGGATTAATGACGTGAGTCCAGAAGTAGTTAAAGGTCAATACGTTTGGATAAGAGAGGAAAACCATCATAAACCATTAGCAATTGGTATGTCGATGATGAACGCAGAAGAGATGATTACGTCTACAAAAGGTAAGGCAATAAAGTCATTACATTATATAGGCGATAAGATTTGGAATTACGGCATCAAAGATTAGTTGAAAAATGAAGAAAATAGGTTTATATCTGTCAGTTGCCTTCTTGCTTTTATTCTTGGTTGGAGATGTTGAAGGCGAAAACTTTGCTTCAGTGCCGTTGTTTATATCAGGCGAATCTGAAGGTTCATTGTCAATTGATTCGCCATCAGGCTCCAACGTTGAAACTGTAGCTATTGCTTCGAATGAGCAAGATCAGCAAGGAGTTTTCAAGGAAATAGGTAGGTGGAGTACAGGTTCACTTGACGTAAATTCAAATCTATCAGGTGATTGGTCTGGAAATACTTGGGTCTCCTCAAATAGAGATGCTACAGTTAATATCAGATACACCATAATTCAAGATGATAGTAATTTGGCTGCTTTTGAATTTACAGACGTAGTTGCTGCTGGAGACACTATTGAAATCACAGGTTCTTCTAATATAGAATTAACAAATTTAGATACTTCATCCCTAACTTTACTAATTGAAGCTAGTTGGACAGCTCAGCCAGGTACACCACCACCTGCACCACCAGCTAATACGACAATTCTCATGGAATACGGTTCCTCCTCTCGAGATACAGGTGTCGAGATATCAATAAGCCATGTGCAAATACGTGGTGGCGGTGAACCATTTGTTAACGAAGGTCAATCGGAAGTTACAATCTACGTCAAAGTATATTCAGCATTTGGAGTAGATCAAATTCTATCAAACAGTAAAAGTAGTTATGAACTATCCATGGGCCCTAGGGATGAATCTATTTGGGAATCTTCAGTAGATTCAGTTTCCGAAAAAAGCAGCTACATGGAAATTCAATTTTTGTGGTCCTACGAGGGTAGAAGTTTACCTGCAGGCGATAATGATTATGATGTTAGCATAAAAGTTTCAGACATATTAACTGGAGACGATTGGAGTGATAACAGAATACTCAATATTTACATTACTCCAAAACCAGATGTTGAGATGGATCCTGTTTCTAGTACTTCGAAAAAAGTAGTTCTTGGTAACAGCGCAATATATACCCTATCAATCAGAAATACAGGTTCCGGTGAAGATGATTTCATTGTTACTACTGAGTACGATAATAATTGGGATATTTCAATAGATTATACAGATTTTATGCTGGACACAGGAGATAGCAAAACAATCAAGGTAACTATTACTCCGCAAGATTCAGTATCAGATGGTCAAGAATTATCGATAACCATTACAGTTACTGCAGCATCAGATTCATCCATTAAAGATTCAAGAGTTTTAATAACAACTGCTGAAGAAGCTGAGCCGGATTGGGATTTTTCAATAGAAATTATTGAGACTGGTAATGATAATTTTGATGGAGACTCATTTATTATTAAAGATAGAGAACCATTAGAAATGAAGGTTTTGATAACTAATCGCGGTAATACTGAAAACAATTATAACCTTGCAGGTTCATCGCAGGATGATTCTTTCATTTATTCGTTCAATCCAAGCTTTGTTTCTTCCTTGAACCCTGGCCAGGATGCTGAAGTAACTGTTAAGTTAACTCCACGATCAGATTATTTTGGAACAAGTACTTTAGTTCAAATTGAAGGGACTTCTGCAGGTAACGGAAATAAAGAGTCCGCTACATTTTCGGTTGAATTTCTTCAAAGTGGCTTAATCAATCTTAGAAACTCGAATCTTCAATTGTCCTCTGCTATAGGTTCATCTTCCTCTCATACTTTCGATATAACTAATCTTGATATTAACGAGGCTAAGCAGATATACTTTGAAGTTGAAGGCATGTCGGTAAATGATCAATTAGCAAAAGATTGGGTAACCTTTTTTGATAAAGATGGAAAGCAGATTTCATATGGTTCTTTCAAGACATTACTTCCAGGACAGCAATCGGTTGAAATAACAATGCGATCTTCTGTTCCCGCTAGTTCAGATATAGAAACCTACAATCTTCAAGTTTGGATAATGAATGAAGAAGGTTTACGTATTTCTGAGTCTTATTCTTTTAAACTAAAAACAACGGTACCAGTAGAAGAGGAATCCTCGAACCTTTTATTGTTTGGAGGCGTTTTAGTATTTGGTCTTCTATCAGCGATATACATTTATCAAAAATATTCTAATCATGATGATTATGAAGATGATTATGACGACGATTATGAAGATGATACCCAATATCAGGATTTAGATGAAATAGGTACTGAACCACAGCAAGCTGTGGCTGAGGTGCCCTCTCCAGCAGTACAACAGGTCCAAGAGCCTCAAATTTCAGCTAGCGTAGTAGATAATTCCCAAATTGCAGAAGTTCCAAGCTCAAATATTCCTAAGGAATCTAAAACGCGAAGAAAGTGGTTTGGCTTATTTGGCCCTAAAATTCCAGTTCCA
>JAYYHK010000041.1:0-4149 GCA_036148495.1 Thermoplasmatota archaeon
GTTGATCCTACTAAGAGTAAATTTGGACGTGCTATCGATGTTGATAGCTTAATTGAAGATGTTACAGGAGGTAAATAATGGCGAGATTAGATACAATCAGAGCTCTTGAAAAAAGAGGGCTTTCTACCCAATTAGCTGAAAAAACCGTTGAATTGGGGTACCAGTTAGGAACTTTGAAAAAATGTTCTCTGAAGGACCTTGAAAAAGATTTTTACTACAAGGAAATTCTTCAATTAATTGATGTTGCTAAAATAAAATCCATTGATAGAGATGAAATTGTTGATAAGGCACTAAAAGAAGGAGATATTTCTGACGGACCTATTTCTGCTGATCAAGCACTTAGAAGAGTCGAAAAGAAACTAGGAGTAATTTGGTCGCTACCTGAAGGATACACCATTGACGGGGTTTTGAAACAAATTTCAAGAAAAGGTCAAGTACTTTTAGGTGTTGCGTTCCCAATTAATTCTAAGCAATTTAGATATCCTTTCCATGGATATGTGTACCTTAAATCAAGAGGCATTTGTTATCAATCTGTTATTACCGAAGTTGTTTCTTTTGACAGGCCTAATATTCCTGAAGAAAAAGAACTATTACTTTCTGCTCACACTAGTGAACCTTACGTTACCTTCCTTAGGATAGAAAGATTAATTGAAATGCCAAGGACAATCCGTTTAGAAGAATTCCGTAAAATGGATGGGACACAGGTCAAATCTGCTAGAAATTATACCCAAGTTGAAGACAGCCTAGATTTAGATCGTGAGAGACTTAGATTTGAAGAAGAGAGAATTAATGCATTGAAATTATTTACAGAAATGGGCTTGAGTCAAAAAGTTTCACTCAGTCTGTTTACTCATGGTATATTCTTAGCTTCTCAAGTTGTTATAGCTACTGATAACGAATTAAGAGCTGCAGGCGTTCCAGCTGCAAAGCTAGCTAAATTTAGAGATGCTGCGGCTGAAGCTGCTGCGGTGGAACTTCAAGAACCCGTAAGTTCTAAAACAACTGTAAAGAAAAAGAAGAAAGCTGAAAATGAAGAGAAACCTGTAAAGAAAATAAACAAATTCCGTAAAGCTGCCGCTAAATTAGCATCTGATTTACCTGGACTTTACATTGAAGAAATATCAATAGAAGCCGAAACAAACAAACTAGGAAATAAAGAAATTGAAGGACTAGTCAAAGTATATACCAAGCTCAATGATGCTGAAACTAACATAAAAGAAATTTTAGCTAAAAAAGAAGGTTCTTTACCTCAAGGTGTCGTTAGAGAAATCGCAGAAAAAAGTTTAAAACACAAACTAAAACCCAAACAGCTTGAGAAAGTTATTGATGGAGGCATTATTCAATATGTTCAGAATAAAGTAGATGCAACGGAAGCTGTTGGTGTAATTGCGGCTCAGTCCATTGGTGAGCCTGGTACTCAGATGACCATGCGTACTTTCCACTACGCTGGTGTTGCTGAAATGAACGT
This sequence comes from Thermoplasmatota archaeon, assembly GCA_036148495.1. GTDB lineage: Archaea > Thermoplasmatota > Poseidoniia > MGIII > CG-Epi1 > CG-Epi1. Next base: position 1,469 of record JAYYHK010000041.1, read on the forward strand.
CACTCTAGGACTTCCAAGGTTAATCGAAATTGTTGATGCCAGACGAATTCCGAAAACACCAATAATGGAAGTTTTCTTGGAGCCTGATGTTTCAAGCTCTCAGAAAAAAGCTCTTGAAATTGCAAATTTAATCGAAGCTCAGTCAGTTTCTCAATTAGCTAAAATCAGTACTGACATCACTAACCTAAGAGTTCTAATTGAACCAGATATGAAAATTTTGAAGACTCGTGGATTGCCTATTGAAGAATTAGCTGCGAGAATCAAGAAAAAAGGTAGACTAAAATCTAAAATGACGATTGAAAAAGGCGTTATAACCTTAGAAGAAGACGACGTTTCTTTCAAAAAATTGTATCTGCTTGAGGACAAAGTTAGCCATTTGATGGTAGACGGAATTGGAAACATTCAAAGAGCTATTGTCAGAAAAGAAGGTGATGAATATGTTATTTTCACGGAAGGGTCTGATTTACAAGCCATTCTTGAAGTTCCAGGAGTAGACCCTACTCGAACTAATACAAATTCAATACATGAAGTAGCCGAAGTACTTGGAATTGAAGCCGCAAGAATTGCAATTTCTAATGAGTTACACAAGACATTATCCGAACAAGGTTTAGCTGTAGATCCTAGACATAATATGCTCGTTTCAGATGTTATGACAAACACCGGAGCTATACAAGCTATAGGTAGACATGGTATTTCTGGAGCTAAAGTTTCAGTATTAGCTCGTGCTGCTTTCGAAATTACTTCTACTCACTTACTACAAGCAGGACTAAGCGGAGAGTCTGACGTTCTTACCGGTGTAGCTGAAAACATCATTGTTGGACAGCCGGTTCACTTAGGTACTGGGGCTGTAAGTGCTATTTACAAGCCTAAGTCCAAAAAAGGAGGAAAAAAATAGATGGATCTAAACAAATCACTGAGAGCTGCAATTGATACCGGAAATGTATTTGTCGGTTCAAAACAAGCCTGTAAAGCAATTGAAGCAGGGTCTGCAAAATTAGTAATTTTAGCTTCTAATTGTCCAGAAGATACTGTAAATACAGCAAATAGCGGAAATATACCGGTGTATTCTTTCAACGGAAACAACTCGGTTTTGGGAGCTGCATGCGGAAAACCTTTCCCAGTATCTGCTATTGCAATTTTGGACGGTGGAAAGTCCGACGTGCTAAATCTTAAAGCAAATTAATACGGGAACGTTTAAGGCCTCTTTCTAAATGAGGTTACATGGTTTTTCCGATTAGCTTTGATAGTTTCGTAAATTTAGAATTAAATAGTAAAGATAAATTGTCAAACTCTAACTTAGAAAAGTTGACAAATAATGTTGAAATAGTAAGAGATGCCGTAATAGCCACTACTGCTTTTGCAAGAGCTAAGGGTATTGGAGGGCACACCGGAGGTCCATACGACATTGTTCCTGAAGTTTTGATAGTAGATGCATTGAGAGATGGGGGAGAACCAATCCATGACGAATTTTTCGATGAGGCTGGACATCGGTCTGCTGTACAATATGTTCGTGGTGCTATCAGAGGTAAAATGCCTACTGAAAATTTGATGCATTACAGAGAATATGGATCCGGGTTAGCTGGACATCCTGAGCCCGAATTATTAGAATGCATTGATTTTTCCACTGGAAGGCTCGGACATGCTGCAGGACATGTTAATGGTGTTGCAATAGCAAATCCCGATAGCTGTGTTGTCATGTATGGTTCAGATGGTGCACAGATGGAGGGAAATAATGCTGAAGCTGCTCGTTTAGCTGTTGCTAATAATTTGAATGTTAAATGGATTATAGATGACAACAATGTAACAATTGCTGGAAATCCTGAAACTTACATGGAAGGATTTAGCGTTTCTAAAACATTAGAAGGGCAAGGCTTCAAGGTGATAACTTGCGACGGAGAAAACTACTCTGAATTATTTGATGCCATTTCTAAATCGGTTCAAACTAAAGGGCCTGTTGCCGTAATTTGTAAGAGAGCAATGGGGCCCGGAATTCCAGAATTAGAAGGTGAATGTCAACTACATGATGTAATTCCATTAGATGTTGGGATCACTTATCTAGAAAATAAAGGGCATCAAGAAGCTGTAAAACAGCTCAAGGAGACTTCTGAAGAATATAACTCAAAAACTGCTCAAACTTTCAAAGGCTCCGGAGAGATGGGGGCTTGTAGAAAGCAATTTGGAACTTCAGTCGTTAGCATCTTAAATGAAATGAGTGCTTCTGAAAGAAAGAAAGTACATGCATTTGATTCTGATTTGGAAGGTTCCGTAGGTTTGACTGCAGTAAGAGAAAGTTATCCTGAATGTTTTACAAGAGCGGGAATACATGAAAGAGGAAATTATCTTGCTGCAGCTGGTTTTGGATCGCAGGAAGGGCATCAAGGAATTTTTGCAACGTTTTCAGCATTTATGGAGATGGTAATTTCAGAAATAACTATGTCAAGACTTAATGAAGCAAACGTATTGGCCCATTTTTCACACGCTGGTGTCGATAATATGTCCGATAATACATGCCATTTTGGTCTAAATAATTTCTTCGCTGATAATTATGTAGAAGAGGGAAGTTCCACTGGATTATACTTCCCTGCAGACGTGAACCAGATGGATGCGATAATAAAACGAATATTCAACGATCATGGATTGCGATTTGTTTTTTCAAATAGATCTAAAACTCCAACAATTTT
>JAYYHK010000042.1:0-4261 GCA_036148495.1 Thermoplasmatota archaeon
AAAATAGCTAAGGGTGGAATTATGGCAGTTGGCTTAATGTCGCTAGCAATTTCGGCCTACTGGTTAATTTACGCAAAATCATTTAGAAAAATGCTAGATGATAGCGCATTTGATTTTCTGCCTAACACAATTCCTACTACTTTAGTTCTAACTCTAATTCCAATAATTTCGTTATTTGCAATATGGCTTGTTAAAGATAGACTCTACTTGCCTTTATTAAATGAAAAAATTAGCCATGAAACATATCTCAAGCGTACAACTGCCTCGTTTGTAGGAATATTCATTATTATCATGTTAGTTCTCTGGAAAGGTGTTCCAGGAACTGATATTCCAGTTGATTTCGAAGCCACACCTTATCTCAGTGTTAATCTAGCAATTATGTCGTTGGCTTGCGCTCCAAGTTTTGTTATATCTAAAAGAAATAGTTGGTTACTTTGGGGATGGTTACTGCCAATTCTTGGATTAGCTACAATAGGCGCAATCACGGGTTCCCATCTTCTTATTGCATACAGGCATGCACCATATCTCTTAGCTCCTACAGCTCTAATTATCGGAATAAGCTTTCAATACTTTATAATCGGTTTTGAAGAGAATAGAAGAAAATATGTTACTGCATTATTCAGTATACTATTGCTTGGGTGTGCACGGGGGGCGTATCCTCCACCTTCTGTTATGGGAGGCTTTCAGGAAGGAACTAATCAAGAAGAGGTTGATGGCGTTTTGTGGTTTCAATTTGTTGAGGAGGATAGCCTTGTAGTTAGTGATCACCGCTTGAGTAGTATGACATTTGGGCTGAGTGAAACAAATGCTAGTTGGGAACACGGAGCATTGATAATCAATGGAAATGCCCAAGAAGCCATCTCAGCTAGTAAGAATTTTACAACGCCGCGTGCTGGAGTGAAGGATGTAACGTATATTTTACTATCCAAGGAAATGGAGAAAGGTGTAGCATTACTACAGTGGGATCCTGCTGAAGAACTGACTGGTGAAGCTAAAACAAAATTTACAGACAATGAAATATTTCCGATTTGGTTTAACAACGGGGAAACTATCATTATGCGAATGCCTGACAAATAATATTAAACAGCTCTAATTGGAATCGTATGGATTATCTCAAAATCAAGGAAGAATCAAAAACAATATCTGATTGGATTGTCAAAATTAGAAGGGAACTTCACGAACATCCTGAGCTGATGTATGAAGAATTTAGGACTAGTGAGCTGATACGAAGAGAACTTGATAAACTAGATATTCAATATAGACACCCGATAGCGGAAACTGGAGTCTTAGCTTCAATAGGCAATGGAAATGGACCTTGTGTAGCATTACGAGCAGATATGGATGCTTTACCTATCCATGAAGAAGCTGATGTCCCATTTAAAAGTAAAATCGACGGGAAAATGCATGCTTGTGGTCATGACTGCCACGTATCTATGCTACTTGGAGCTGCCAAACTTCTCAAAGATAAAGAATCGGAAATAAACGGAACGATCAAGCTGCTGTTTCAACCTGCTGAAGAGGGAGGTGCTGGTGGAAAACTAATGAGAGAAGAGGGTGCCTTAGAAAATCCAGATGTGGAAAGAATCTTTGGATTACATGTTTGGCCACAAATGCCTAGCGGTCAAATTGGATCAAGGGAAGGAACATTCCTAGCTGCTACCTCATCACTCAGTCTTACTGTTAAAGGAGTAGGAGGACATGCTGCTGTTCCTCAATTAGCAAAAGATCCTGTATTAACTTCAGCCAGAATTATAACAAATCTACAATCAATAATATCTAGGGAACTGGATCCATTAGAATCTGGTGTAGTTAGCATCACCGTAATAAACGGAGGTAATGCATCTAACGTAATCCCTTCGGATGTCAAAGTGAAGGGAACGTTAAGATCACTTACGATGGATGGTCTTAAAGAACTTCAAAAGAGAGTCAAAGAGATTTCTGAAGGCATAGCCCAAACTCATGGTTGTAAAGCTATAGTTGAATATGTAGGAAATGATTATCCACCAACGGTCAATGATTCAGAAATGTGGAAATTTGCTAAAAATGTTGGAATTGAACTACTCGGTGATGACAATGTCAGTGATTTAGATGCTGTAATGGGAGGAGAGGATTTTGCATACTACACTGAAAAAGTTAAAGGCTGCTTTGTGGTATTAGGAATGAATAATCCAGATATAGATGCAACATATAGCGTACACCACCCCATGTTCAAAGCTGATGAGGACGCGTTGCATATTGGAACTGCGTTGCACACCATTTTTGCACTAAAAAGTTTAGAAGAATTAACTAACTGATTACTCTACTGTAACTGATTTTGCTAAGTTTCTAGGCTTATCAATACTTTTACCAAGATCGTGAGCAACATAATAAGATAAAAGTTGTACAAAAACAGCTACTAAAAATGGAGATAATACTGGATCTACTTCAGGCAATTCAAATCCATGATCTGATACTCTTAGAGCTTGCTGATCCCCTTTCTGAGCTACAGTAATTACCGGAGCGCTTCTTGCAGAAATTTCCTCAATGTTAGAAATTAATTTTGAGTAAGTATGATCTTGAACTGCAATTGCAATAACGGGAGTCTCGGAACTGAGCAGAGCCAAAGGACCATGTTTTAGTTCGCCTGCAGGATACCCTTCAGCGTGAATGTATGAAATTTCTTTAAGCTTAAGAGCTCCTTCTAAAGCCAAGGGATAATTGATATTTCTGCCTATGAAAAATGTAGACTTTGCCTTAGAAATATGAGGAACTAAGTCTTTGATAGCATCAGCTGAGTTGAGAAGCTGTGTAATCTTACTTGGTATTCCTCTCAACTCATTTTCCCAATTCTTTAGCATAACATGATCTATTGAACCTGACTCGAAAGCAAGATGCATTGCAAGTGCGTAGAGTGCTTGCATTTGTGTTAAGAAGGTTTTCGTGGCTGCTACTCCAACTTCCTGACCAGATTTCGTAATAATAACACCATCTACTTCTCTTGTAATTCTACTGCCTGGAACATTACAAATGGCAACTGTATGGCAGCCTTGTTGTTTAGCCGCTCTTGCGGCAGCCAAAGTATCTGCTGTCTCCCCGCTCTGAGAGATTAAAACTACTAGAGGTCTTGATGACATAAGACCACCGACTCCTTGGACAGGAGCTGCATACCTAAACTCAGAGGCATAATGAACTGAAACAGGAATTGCTGTCAATTGTTCAATAACATATTTACCCACAAGGCCTGCATGGTAAGAAGTACCACAGGCAACCACAGAAATACTACCAATTTTCCAATTTAGATGAAGATTTTCTAGAGGTGAATTAACGAATAATTCAGTTTGCGAATCCTGTAAAGCCTTAGGTTGCTCGTAAATTTCTTTTAGCATAAAGTGCTCGAAGCCGCCTTTTTCAGCTACTTCCGTATATTTTTCAACAGTTTCAACTTCATAATCTATTTTTGATAAATCCTCTCCATAAACATTAATCTCATTAGGAGATACGCTAACTATTTGATGATCATCAGGATAAATAATCTGCTGAGTGTATTTCAAGATTGCATAAATATCACTGGCAACGTAATTTTCTCCGTTGCCAAGACCAATTACTAAAGGAGTTTCTTGTCTTACAGACACTATCTGCTCAGGATTGTCAACGTGTATTGCTGCTATTGTGTATATTCCCTCGATCTCGCTAAGTATCTTACTCATAGCCTTAACTAAATCACCATTGTAGTATTTTGATAACAAGTTAGGAATAACTTCTGTATCTGATTCACTCAAGAAATCAAAACCTTCGTTTTCTAAACTTGCCTTAATGTCTAAATAATTGTCAATAGTTCCGTTATGAACAACCGCAATTTTTCCGTCATTACTAAGATGTGGATGTGAATTAACATCGGATGGGACTCCGTGAGTAGCCCATCTCGTATGAGCGATTGCCATTTTTGAATCTGACGTTCCAAGAACTTTCTCCAGATTGGCAATGGGGCCCTCTCTTTTATAGAATACTAACTTACCTTCATGTAAAGCTATACCTGATGAATCATAACCTCGATACTCTAATTTTTTCAATGAATCTATCACTATTTCTTGAGCTGGTTTATTGCCTGTATATCCTACAATTCCACACATTAGATAGTATCTCCTTGGAAATCCGCATTATAAACCTCTCCCTCCCCAATAGTAGCGCCTTCTAATAGAATTGAGCCCCCTGCTAGAACAGCTCTATTTCCTATAACACAACGATTTCCAACCATGGCGCCTCTTTCACTTAATGAAATCGT
>JAYYHK010000043.1:0-2750 GCA_036148495.1 Thermoplasmatota archaeon
TCGTCTATAGTTTTGACTAATTCGGAGTTGCTTTTTCTTGAAATTTGCTTCTTTGTCATAGTCTTTCTTAAAGTCAGATTGGCGGCCAGACTGTGCCGTATTTAAAGTATTAGTCGGTCTCAGTAATCACTTTTCCGTTGATAATTTTGAGTTTATTAGAGGTTAGTAGATCAAGTACTTTAGGATATATTTTGTGTTCGATTGGTAATATTTTTTCTGATAAAGTATGTTCGTCGTCATCAATATCAACAGCTACAGATTCTTGCATTATTATTGGTCCTGTATCCACACCTTCATCTACAAAATGAACGGTACATCCACTAATCTTTGCCTTCGCTTCTATGGCATCTCTGTGTGCGTGTGCGCCTGGAAATTTAGGCAACAGTGAAGGGTGTATGTTAATTATCTTATCTTTATATTCGGAAATAAATTGTTTTGATAATATTCTCATGAAGCCAGCTAGAACAACTATTTCTATTTTATTTGATTTTAATATTTCAAGCATTTCTAGATCAAATTCTTCTCTCTTTTTATTCTTAGATTCAATTATGTAGTAAGGTACATTGTGCTTTTTTGCTCGTTCTATTGCGTATGCCTCTTTCTTGTTGACGATTAGTAATTTAATTTTACAATTTGGTAACTTTCCCCTCTCAGATGCATCAAGTATTGATTGGAAATTACTTCCCCTTCCAGAAGCAAGGACAGCTACTCTCATGGATTTCAGTTAGTTAACGCCCTTTTTATGATTATATTTCAGTAACACTCCATTTCCTTGTTTTTCAACTTTACACAGTTCCAGTTCAAGCGCTTCTTTTACGGTTTCAAACCCTGTTCCTCCTGCAACAGTTGGAGTACTTTGGCCACCTACGATTAAACTTGCAACGAAAATATTAACTTCATCAAAAAGTCTTTTCTCCAAAAAGGACCATAATACGGTTTCACCCCCCTCAACTAAAACTTTGTTGATACCTTTTTTTGATAAAATCCTCATTAATGATTTAATGTCTACCATTTTTTCTCCACACTTGATAATTTCTGCATTTCCCAATTCAGTTTTTTTACAATTTTTACCTACAGCAATTATAGTTTCAGCTTCATCGTTTAGTATATTTGAATTTAGTGGAGTTCTGCCGTTTGTATCTAATATAACTCGAATTGGGTTCTTAATCTGCCCAGTATTATTCTTGATTGTAAGGTTGGGGTTATCTTCAATTACGGTTCCAATACCTACTAAAATTGCGTCACACTCATGCCTTAGTTTATTAACTCTTTCGAGGTCTTGTGAGTTAGATAGTCTAATTTGTCTTCTGTTTGGTAGTGCTATTTTTCCATCTGCAGACATTGCACAATTTATGATAATCTTAGGATTCACACTTTTCTATTTAGAATGTGGATTAAATAAAATGGGTAGCTACTTATTATTAAGTATCAATACTCTTCATCACTATTTGGAAAATCCAGTTTTTTGACATCTTCAGCATATTTTTTTACGGCCTTGTTTATTTCATCATATAAATTTAGATATCTTCTTAGGAAACGAGGATTAAACTCGTGCGTCATACCCAACATATCATGTAGAACAAGTACTTGTCCATCTACATTTTTACCTGCACCAATTCCAATAGTAGGAATATTAAGTTCACTAGTAACTTTTTTTGCTAAATTAGCTGGAATTTTTTCCAGTACAATTGAAAAACAACCTGATTCCTGTAGTAGTTTTGCATCATTTATCAGTTTCTCAGCTTCAGCATTTTGTTTAGCTCTTACTGTGTATGTTCCGAATTTGTAGATTGATTGTGGAGTTAGTCCTAAGTGACCCATAACTGGAATTCCTGCACTTAATATTCTTTCAACAGATTCAATAATTTCAGCACCACCTTCCAATTTTACCGCATGAGCGCCAGATTCCTTCATAATTCTTATTGATGAACTCAAGGCCTTTTTTGAATCTCCTTGGTAAGACCCGAATGGCAGGTCGACAACAACTAATGATCTCTTTGCAGCTCTAACCACAGAACTTGCATGATAGATCATGTGGTCCAGCGTAATAGGAAGTGTTGTTTCGTGACCAGCCATTACATTTGAGGCTGAATCTCCAACTAAAATGACATCTATTCCAGCACTGTCAACGATTTTTGCAAGCGTGTAATCGTATGAGGTCAGCATTGATATTTTTTCTTTGTTATTTTTCATTTCCTGCAAAACATTAGTTGTAATTCTCTTGTAAGGTTTGGCCATATTATTGCTTTATGTGTAGATGTCTAGTTATGCTTTATTATGTGTTTTTTTTTCGGCATTAGCCCGAACGCTTTTAATAGGGTATTACAAAAGGGTAAATGTGCTTGGACATGAGTACGTGCCGATAGGTATTTTTGCGTTAATAGCGCTATCATTTCCTATCTTGACATTCTTTGCAGGGAGATTTTTCCGTCCCAATAATGAAAATGCTCTTAAAAATTCAACTTACGAGTGTGGGGAAGTTCCTGTAGGCGAAGCACATATACAATTTCATTTCCAGTATTACATGTTTGCCATACTGTTCGTCGTATTTGATTTAGTTGTAGTTTTCCTTATTCTATGGGTTCAAGTTTATCTTGTTTTGTCAGTTGCTGCAAAAGTCATCATGATGTTATTTTTACTCATAACTCTACTAGGGTTATGGTATGCCTTTAGAAAAGAGGATGTGATTTGGATATGAGCGCAAAGGGAATAAGAGGAAATATAGATCTTAGAAGGGGACTCGGGTCAAA
>JAYYHK010000044.1:0-2747 GCA_036148495.1 Thermoplasmatota archaeon
TCAGATGAATAGTCATGACTGAATCCTTAGAGTTTCAAATTAATGGAATGACTTGCGGCGGTTGTTCAGGTAGAGTAAAAGGCGTACTTGAAATGAATTTAAACGTAGAATCTGCCGAAATATCTCATGAGACAAACTCAGGAGTAGTGAAAACAAACGGTCAGATTAGCGCCGAAGAATTGGTTAAAATAATTGAGCAAACTGGATTTACTGCAGCTATTTCGTCCAGCTCATAAGGTTCCAAAGACAGTTTGGAGTTCTGAGCATCCTTTTAATTTCAAGCCGAAACTTTCAACACTATTAGCACTAGTTTCAGGTTTATGGATTTTTGGAACTGGCGAGGCAATTTTGATTGGCGCAGGAATAGGTGTTAGTCCCTGGACAGTTCTTGCACAAGGAATAACTGAGCAAACACAATTTACAGTAGGTCTTTCTACGTTTATTGTAGGAGTTCTAGTTCTTTTCTTATGGGTCCCACTTAAAGAAATTCCAGGCATAGGTACAGTGTCCAATATCATTCTAATTTCACTATCAATTGACGTTATGGGGCCTTACATCCCAGTTCAAACAAATATTTTACCTCAAGTAATCCAAGCCACAGTTGGAGTAATACTTGTTGCGATTGGTAGTGCATTTTACCTCACAGCAAATTTGGGACCCGGACCAAGAGATGGATGGATGACCGGTATTCAAAAAAAAACAGGATTTGCAATAGGAAAAGTTCGAGCTGGAATTGAACTTTCAGTACTGTGTTTAGGGGTTTTCTTGGGAGGAACTTTTGGTTTAGGAACTGTAATGTTTGCTGTTTGCATAGGTCCTATTTTAGCAATATGCTTAGGAATCACTAAAAAGTGGTCAATAGACTAAAATTCTATTAAAGGCCCACTAAAATGACAATCTGACGGGCCGGTAGATCAGTCTGGAAGATCGCCTCCTTGGCATGGAGGAGGGCGCGAGTTCAAATCTCGCCCGGTCCACCATTGATGCTTATGGAAATAACTCCAGAAATTCAATCCACTTTAGCAAAAGGAATTGCACTTACTGCAGTGATGATTTCAACAGGAGCAATGGCACGATATTTTGGAACTAAGGTCAACTATACTCGCAAAATTAACCATTTTGCGATTTTCTTCTTGCCTGTTTTTATAGATCAACAATTCAATGCTGAAACTTTTACAGATTTTATTTATTTAGCAATAAGTGCTTTGATTACAACATTATCCTTAGTTTCATTCTATGAGCCAATTAGACAAGCAATACCTCCTTTTCAGTTGATGTTTGAAGGATTTGATAGGCCAGAAGATAGGCCGTATACATTGTCTTGGCTTTGGACGCAGTTTGCGGCGGGTTTTGCAGTTATGCTACCAATGATTTGGTTATTTGGACAATGGGGCTTAGAATCGTTGGTAGTTATTCCAATTTTGATTAATGTGGTTGGGGACGGATTAGCAGAGCCTGTTGGGGTTAGATTTGGAAAATATAGGTATAAAACTAAAGCATTGTTTACCGATAAAGAATATTTTCGAACGTTTGAAGGGAGTGCTTGTGTATTGATTACAGGTTTTATTGTAATAGCAATGCATGCCGATTATTTCACTACAGTACAGCTTGTCTTTGCAATGTTGCTGGTTCCTACGGTTATGACATTAACAGAAGCTTATTCACCACATACATGGGATACTCCTTTCCTTATGTTTACAGGTTATATTTCGTTATTATTAGTTATGCAATTCTAAGCTTTTAAAGTAAAATTACACTAGAGCTTCATCTACTTTTTCTTTTAACTCTGACTCAGTCATAGGCCCACTCTCAGAAAAAGTAACTATTCCATCTTTATCTATTATAACTATACTTGGACTTCTGTCAGCTCCAAAAGCATCAGTCATTTCTTCGCTTCCAAATACGTAAGCCCAATTTTTGCCCTCAGCTCTTTCTTCTAAATCTTCCTGACTTACATCCCCAGTCTGTGTTAGAGAGATAACCTCGACGTCTTCTGGCATGGTAGTACTATTACAATAGCTTTTCAAAACATCTTTTTCAAAACTGTGGCAAGATCCACATCCCATATTCATAAACTCTAAAACAACTACTTTTTCATTTTCAAAGTCAGACAAATTAAAAGAATTTCCATTGCTATCTCTTAGTGTGAAATCTGGAGCTTCACTGCCGACTTTAACGTCTAAGATGTTATCTTCTAAACTTTCATTGTCCATGAAAAATCCGTTTATAGCAAAGCCACCGAGCACTCCAGCAACTAATAATGCGCCAAACAAAGTCTTTGTGTCCATAGTTTAAATTATAATGTACAGATTTATAGGATATGCACTAATCTCTTCACTAGATTGAAAGTTATGCAGCAATGACACTAGTCCAGAGGAGCTAGGCACTTGAGAAATTTCTGAAGGCATGTTCATCGTTAAAGAGGTATAATGTTCAAGTCTATTCGAAACAATTTCAGTGACGTTTCCATCAGAAAAATTCCCAATCAAATTAATGTTCCTTTCAATTTCAAAAGGTATAAATTTCGAAATCAGTTCAGCAGCCTGTTCTGCATACATTTCATCATTATCTACTTCAGCAAGGTAATTGAATTGACTTTTTCCGTTAAAATCAAATGATAAAACTTGGAATCCTTGATTTACAATATTTATTGTTAAATCATCGAAAACGTCTTTTGAAGAGTTAGGCTCTTGCAAGAGTACAACTAGCGTTTTTGATGGACCTCCTGTTATGGAATATCTTACTTC
>JAYYHK010000045.1:0-2807 GCA_036148495.1 Thermoplasmatota archaeon
AACTGGTTTGCCCTAGTTGTAATAGTCGAATGGTAGCATTACTTCATCCAATGGAGATCAATCGTGAAGTCAGTAATAAGAAATTAGCTAAGTCAGCTTCTTTAGCTAGGTCCCACGGAGAGAGAGCTGCTTTGGTTATTGCAGGTAGAGGAATTGGGCCTGATACAGCGGGCAGAATATTAAGAAAACAATTGAGAGATGAATCGGATCTTGTTAAGGCCATAATAGAAGCTGAAATTACATATGCCCGAACAAGGCGATTTTGGGATTAATGCCTTCATATTTATTAACGGTAGTCTTGAGTTACTATCAATGCTGTTGCTTACGCATGTTTGAGTAAGTTTGGGGAAATTATTATGGAAACTAAGAGTAAATCTGAAAAATCACTTCCTTATCTTGCAACTTTCGGTTTAGTACTTTATCTAATTTCGTATGTTTCTGTTATTGTCTGGGGTTATTTTGTAGTAAATGGAATAGCCATGACCATTTCGTTCTTAATCATTTATTACTATTTAGATTTGATTATTGATAAAATTTCATTTTTGAAAAGTGCTAGTTACAAGCAACAAATTTATTTTTTATTTGCGCTTTCATTAATTCTTCGTCTAGGATGGCTAGGACAAGATCAGGTTATTACTAAAGATATTCAATATTACGTTGAGAGGTCGCAGGCTTTAGTAGATGGTCAAAAACCCTATATCGAAAGAGAAGATATCAACAAGCCACCATTGTTTGCTCTCTACATATGGATAATAGGATTTTCTACAGATGTAATTAACCAAGTATTGTCTACAGATATTACTTACTATACATCATTTAGATTTGTTTCCAGTTTCGGAGATGCACTAGTAGTTGTTGTAATATTTTGGATTGCATATGAATATTTTGAAAAGGAGCACGCACAGTATGCAGCAATAAGTTACGCTATATTTCCTATAGCTATAGAAACCTCAGGTCTCTCAGGCCATTATGATCCGTTTGTTATCCTATGTACCTTGGTACCTCTAAAATACCTTTGGCCAGAGGAGAAATTTCCGAGAACTGATTTTGTGTACGTTTCCTCAGGATTTTTAATTGGTTTGGGTATTGCATTGAAATTTTATCCAGTAGTTATGATTCCTTTTTTCTTATTCATAATATACTCTTGGAGAGGCAGGATTTTGTTCTCAGCTGGATTACCTGTAGCTTCACTTTTGTCTTATGGCATTTTGGAGTGGAGATATCCTGGTGCAGTCAAAGTTTACAGAGAATATCAGGGAGGAGATTGGATGGGAGATTGGATGAAATCTTTTGCAGAAGCATTCTATGAATTTACAGGTTCTAGAGATTTTTTAGGTGTAAATTTCAATGATTTCTTTATCACTTTTTTTGGCATAATGGGTTTTGTTATGGTAGCAGGGTGGATTTTTGCTAGGCATTTATCAGGAATTGAACTTTCTCGCTATGAAGGAGAGGACAATTTTTTCGTCAAAATTTTAATGTGGTTCCTCAGAAAGTGGGATAACTTAATTTCCAATGATGGTTTAAAAACAGAATCAGGGTGGACTATATTTTCGATTAAAGTAATTGCAATCTCTTTTGTAGTATACTATGGAACACAAATTGCAGCAGGATTTTACATTTATGAAGAAGGAACTGGTTTATCCCCTCCATGGCTTTATGCTCTAGAGTTTTTTGCATTTTATGCAGTTATTGTTTCCTTCTTGTTTAAAGCTAATTCAACCTATTTCGATAACATTAGTCTTTCATCAGCAGAATCATTTGTTCTAATGCTAGGGCTTGGAGTGATGATACTTATGTTTGGCAGCCCTGATTATCCTACGTGGTACATATGTTGGTATGCTCCATTTGTTATGATTGCGCCGACTTACCAAACTAGGATGGTTTTAATGTTCCTTCTAGTATGGAATTTTCCAGGTGAGAGCTTATCAATTTTACCAGATTATCAAATTGAGGCTGATTAGTGAGCTTTAACGATTCAAAATTGGAAAAGGGTTGGTTGACATCCGATTCTAAAATTAGTATAGTAGTACCATGCTATAATGAGGAAGAATGTCTAACACCATTGGCAAGGGAGCTAAAACTAGCTCTTGATCAAGTTGAATACGATTGGGAAGTTCTTCTGATTAATGATTGTTCAACAGATTCTACCTGGAAAATGATGAAAGTTATCAATCATTGGGATTCAAGATTTAAGGCGATTCATTTAGCTTACAATAGTGGTCAAACCGCAGGAACTCTAGCCGGAATTCGTAATTCCACTGGGGACGCAGTAATAACAATGGATGCAGATTTACAGCACCATCCAAGAGACATACCTAAAGTTTTACAGCTTTTGAACGAAGGGCATGCAGTTGTTTCAAGTTGGAGATATGATAGAGCTGATGAGCCTGCTGGAAAAAGAATCCCATCTCGAATTTCTAATAGTTTAGCCAGACTTATGACAGGAGTTCCAGCACACGATTTCGGGTCAGGATTCAAAGGGTATTATGCACCTAGGTTGAGCGATTTGATACTTTACGGTTCGTTTCATAGGTATATCCCTGCATTAATTTTACAGCCTCAAGATACGTTAGGTGAAGTTCGTATCGATTACAGAGATAGAATTGGCGGAAAAACCAAGTACGGAGCTACTCGTATTCTTAAAGGAGTTAGAGATTTGATTTACATAACAATGATCACCCGTCTAAAAGGTAATTTTCTAGCTAATTTATATGCAAATTTCATGGTTTATTTACATTATGACCAAGGCAGAGATACGTATCGTATTGCTTCAAAAATTGGGTTGGAATAGTTGAGCGAATCCA
>JAYYHK010000046.1:0-6502 GCA_036148495.1 Thermoplasmatota archaeon
ACAGTCTCTTGGGCAGTTCCAGCAGCTTTTCTCTTCTCTTTATCTAATGAAACACTTTTCCGCTGGTCATTATCAAATAAGTATTTCGGAAAGGCATTGTTCGAGTATTATGCAACCGGTAAGACACTCCCCGGACATGTGAAATATATCATAGCGTTTTCAATTTTTCTCATGTCGTCTTTTTCAGCCTATTTTGTCTGGCTTGTATCAACAAAAGGCGACGGTGTTTTACAAGATCCTTCGTCATGGAATGGTGCCGACCCAGGCTTCGGCTCTTGGACTATAATAATAGTTGGAATTATTGGCGTTTGGTATGTCTTATCTCAGGTTAAGTCTAGATAACACGTGTTAATGGTATAAACCCGTTACCTATAGCAAAATAATGACAGGCAGTAAGAGAAAACATAGGCATGGCATTTATCGCCTATATGCACCAATTTACGACAGATTCATGGCACCTTCTTTTGCAGATGGTCATTCAAAAATGTATAATTCTCTTGGACTTAAAAAAGGAGATAATCTTTTGGAAGTTGGGGTTGGAACCGGAATATCCTTAACACATGTACCAAAAGATATCAAAGTAGAAGCAATAGATTATAGCGAACCAATGCTTGTAAAAGCACGAAACAGGCAAGACAGAGGTGAATTCGTTGCAGATATTAACTTTCAACAAATGGACGCTCACGTTTTGGAGTTTGATACTAACCAATTTGATCATTGCGTTGTTGCACATACCTTAGCAGTGGTAGCTGAACCAGAAGTAGTTCTCAAAGAAATTGTCAGAGTTACTAAGCCATCAGGGTTGATAGCAATAGTTAATCACTACAAAGATAAAAAAGGAATTATAGGTACACTCTGGAATCCATTCAGAAAGCGTTTAGGCCTCGGAAAACATGTTGATTTCAAAAATATAATCACCAAATGTGGGCTTGAAATTTTAAGTGAAGAACGAGTTAATAGTTTCACAACTCATACAAAGATGATTGTTTGCAAAAATCCTTAATTGAATTTTTGTTTTATCCAGTTTAAAGTATCTCTAACAGAGTCCTCTAGAGCCATAGGATTCCATCCTAAGACATCTCTAGCCTTACTTGAGTCGTAATTAGTTATCTTTCCCATATACTCTTTCACAGTTTCAGATGAAACAGCAGGAGTATATCCAAACCAAGATTTCGTTGTTTCATATCTAGCAAATAGTCTTACTTGCCACATGGGAGCAATTTTAGTTGGTACTTTAATTTCAGGATCAACATTTTTGATAATTTCCATCAATTCAAACCCATCTAAGCACTGTGTACAAAGAATATGTCTACCTTCAGCATTTTTACTTTCGTATGCTAGAATGTGGGCCAAAGCGACATCTCTCACGTCAACATACCCAAAGGTTTGTGGAGGCAATCGAGGTAATTCATTTTTTAGTATTTTATCAAACAAGAAAGTACTGGGAGTATGTCTATGGAAATATGGACCAATAACTGCAGTTGGGTTCATTACAACCATTTCCATATCCATTTCTTTTGAAAAATCCCATGCTCTTCTTTCAGCTTCGGTTTTAGCATAAGAGTAAGGGTGCTTAGACTTTGAATTCCAATCCTTTTCAGTTAGAGCTTTTCCATTAGGTCCACTTCGTCCAACAGCAGCAGTACTTGATGTAAAAATTATTTTCTTTACACCAGCTTTGTATGCAGCTTTCAAAACATTTATTCCTCCAATGATAGATGGATTAATGATTTCTTCCTCTGGTTTTTTTGCCCAACTTTTGTAAACTGCAGCTACCTGAAAAACACCGTCAATATTTTCCATCGCAGGTTCTATTGTTTCAGGGTGCATTAAATTTAGGCTTACAATATCAACATCAAACTTAGATAAATTTTTAGTCAATTCTTTATTTTCTTTATCTCTAACACTAGCTCTGACGTTATACCCTCTTTCAACAAGTAATTTTGTTAGTACAAATCCAACATGTCCATTTGCACCAGTTACAAGAACATTTTTTCCGTTCATATTAGATGAATAATTTTTCCCTGTAATATTTTAGTTCTTCGATTGATTCTATAATATCTTCTAATGCTCTATGGCTTTCAGCTTTTGAAGGGATTTTCCTATCCACATCTGGATACCATCTATTTGCTAATTCTTTTATTGATGAAACGTCAACAACTCTATAGTGAAGTCTATTTTCTAAATCGTTCATCTGAGCATCTAAAAATCGTCTATCAGTTCCGATTGAGTTGCCACAAACGGGAGGCTTATTTTTGGCTTTAATATGCTTATTGATAAAATTCAAAGTTTCTATTTCAGCGTCTCTAATTGTTAACTTGCTGTTTTTTACTTCTTCAATTAATCCAGATTTTGTATGCATCTCAGTTACGTAAGAATTCATTTTACTAAGTTCCTCGTCAGAGGCATTGATTACTAAATCAGGTCCTTTAGCAATAATATTTAGTTCAGAATCAGTAATAATTGTAGCAATTTCAATTATCCTATGAATCTGGGGATTGAGTCCTGTCATTTCTAAATCAATCCATACTAATTCTTTTGCCATAAATACGGATTAGAGGCCTCCTAAATAGGATTTGTAGCGATAAAGTACTATAGCCCTTCCTAATGGATAATACATGGCTTTTTTCAATCCTGAAAAGTTTACTGAAGAAGCGGTGGCAAAATTAAAGACTGAATTGACAGATAAAGCAATAATTGCAGCATCTGGAGGTGTCGATTCGACAGTAGCAGCAGTCCTGGCAGCTAAGGCAGTGAAAGATAATCTTCTTGCGATTTATGTGGATACAGGATACATGCGGCTAGGTGAGTCTGAATATGTTTCATCAATGCTTAGCACACTAGGAGTCCAGCACAAGGTGGTGGATGCCTCTGAACAATTTTATGCAGGTCTCAAAGATGTAACCGATCCTGAAGAGAAAAGAAAGATAATAGGTGAATTATTTATTCGGGTCTTTGAGAAAGAAGCTGAAGATTACGGAGGTAAATTTTTGGTTCAAGGAACCATAGCTCCAGATTGGATTGAATCGGGCGGAGGCCTAAGAGATACAATCAAATCTCACCATAATGTCGGAGGTTTACCTGAAGATATGGATATGATCCTTTGTGAACCAATTAGAGAGTTATACAAAGATGAAGTAAGAAGTCTTGCCGAATATCTGGAAGTCTCAGTATCTCAAAGACAACCATTTCCAGGCCCAGGTTTGGCAGTTAGGGTCATGGGAGAGGCTACTCCAGAGAGGACAGAAGTAGTCAGACAAGCATGTCACATTGCTGAAGAGGAAATAGAATTAGCAGCCAAAGAAGGCCTTATGGATTTACCAAGGCAATATTTTGCAGTAGTTTTACCAGTAAAGACAGTTGGAGTTCAGGGAGATGTAAGAGCATACGGAAATACAATTGCAGTAAGAGCAGTTCACAGCTATGATGCTATGACTGCACAAGCAGCAGAAATCCCATACTCGGTTCTTAAAAAAATTTCTGAGAGAATAACACGTGAATTAAAGTCTCAAGTTAACCGCGTCGTTTATGATATTACTGATAAACCACCAGGCACTATAGAGTGGGAATAGTGGTGCCGGGGGCGGGGTTCGAACCCGCGGCCTTCGGATGTCCCAGGCATAGCCGGAACTATTTTTACCCTATGAGTCCGACGCTCTACCAGGCTGAGCCACCCCGGCTCCGAGCATGTTGAATCACTAGGGGTTTTAAGTTTAAGTTCGGTGATTCTTTATATCAAGCCCTTAATCACGCTAAAGGATGAGTGTTACTGACTCTGGTAAAAATCAAGCAAAAACAGGCAATTACAATCCTGTTGAGTTAGAGAAAGAAGTAGCAGAGCGATGGAAAAAAGAAAAAACTTTTGAGAATAGTATTGAGAACAGACGCTCATCAAAACCTTTTACTTTTCTGGAAGGTCCTCCTACTGCAAACGGTAAACCCGGAATCCATCATGTTCTTTCTAGATTATTCAAAGACATGGTATGTAGATGGAAAACTATGGAAGGCCATTTAGTAGAAAGAAAAGGTGGCTGGGATACTCATGGCTTACCAGTTGAGATTGAAGTTCAAAAACAATTGAATTTAATGTCGAATGAAGAGATAGAAGCTTACGGAATGGAAGCTTTTAATCAAAAATGTAAAGAAAGTGTTTGGACTTATGAAGAGGCTTGGCGTGAAATGAGCGAGAGGATGGCTTTCTGGGTTGATATGGATAATCCGTATGTAACACTACACGATGAATACATTGAATCAGCTTGGTGGTCTCTTAAGCAAATGCATGACAAAGATCTTCTTTTTAGAGGTCACAAAGTATTACCATATTGTCCACAAACTGGAACAAGCTATTCTACACACGAAGTTTCACTTGGTTACAAAGAAGTGGCTGAGCCTGCAGTTTACGTTAAATTCAAATTAAAAAATTCAAATGGTTCAATTGTGGCTTGGACTACAACTCCATGGACATTGCCAGGAAACGTAGGTTTGGCAGTTGGTCCAGAAGTAACATACTGCAGAGTAAAAATTACATCTAAACCTTCAGACAATTGGGAGGGTAGAGGTGGTGCAGAAGTTGGTGAAGAATTAATTCTGGCCAAGGATTTAATGTCTGACGTGTTGCGTCACCACGCAGATATAATTGAAGAGTTTCCAGGTAGTAAATTAGTCGGAGAAGCATATGAACCCTTATTTCCAGGAGCAATTGATAGGGGAGATTCTGAAACAGCTTGGACAGTAGTTGCAGCAGATTTTGTTACTACTACTGATGGAACAGGTATCGTACACACTGCAGTAATGTATGGTGAAGATGATTATCAGTTAGGTATGGAAGTTGGCTTTCCAGCTCAACACACAGTAGGCATGGATGGAAAGTTTGTGCAAGGAACTCATGATTCTTTAGATGGTAACTATGTCAAAGATTGTGATTCCAAAATTATTGATTTACTAGAAAGTGAAGGACGTCTTTACAGAGAGCACATTTACACCCACGATTATCCACACTGTTGGCGAACAGATCATCCATTATTGTACTATGCAATGGACAGTTGGTTTGTTAGAATGACAGCAGTTAAAGACAAAATAATTGACTATAATTCACAAGTCGAGTGGGCGCCTGAGTGGACTGGGACTGGAAGGGTTGGAGAATGGCTTCGAAATATCAAAGACTGGGCTATAAGTCGAGAAAGGTATTGGGGAACTCCTCTACCGGTTTGGATTTGTGAATCTTGTGGTCACCAGCATTGTATTGGAAGTATCGAAGAAATGAATTCTTTAAAGACAGAATCTTCGCCCACACCTAAAGAGTTACACAGGCCTTACGTAGACGATGTAAAATTGTGTTGTACTGCAGAAGCGTGTAAGGGCGAAATGGTCCGTGAACCTTATGTCATGGATTGTTGGTTTGATTCTGGCTGTGCATCCTTCGCTCAATGGCATTACCCATTTGAAAACAAAGACAAATTTGAGAATAGCTTCCCTGTAGACTATATTTGTGAAGCAGTTGATCAGACTAGAGGCTGGTTCTATTCTTTACTTGCAGTTTCTACCACTGTTTTTGACAGTATATCATATCGTAGATGCTTATCACTGGGTCACATTTTAGATAATGAAGGGAAGAAGATGAGTAAATCTCGAGGAAATGTTGTAAATCCTTGGGATCATTTCAACAAAGAAGGTACTGATGCCATTAGGTGGTATATGACATCACAAAGTGCACCATGGAATCCGATGAATTTTGATCCTAATGGTGTTAGAGAAACATATGCTAAAATGTTCCTTACCCTATGGAACGTTCACAAATTTCATTTAGATTACGCAATTCTTGATAAATTTGATTATGGCAAAGATTTTATTTCTGTCGAAAAAAGAACAGCTTTAGACAGGTGGATTCTTTCAAGACTGTCATCCGTCGCAGAAATTTATCACAATCAATATGTTTCATGGGAATTCCATAAAGCAGCTAGAGAGTTAGAGAATTTTGTAATTAATGACCTTTCAAATTGGTACGTCCGTCGTTCAAGGAGAAGGTTATGGGATGAAGCTGAAAGCCACGATAAACTGGCTTGTCAGTCTACACTTCATGAAGTTCTCACAACCGTCAGCAAGCTTATGGCACCGATCGCTCCGTTTATGCCAGATAAAATTCATTTCGATTTGACAGGATCCTCTGTACATACTGCTGATTGGCCTTTAGGGTCAGATTTAGTACCTAAGAATTTACCACCACAAGATTTGTCATTAGAAAAGGAAATGTCAATAGTCAGAACCCTCGCAGAAACTGGACGTAAAATACGTGTTGCAGTTAAACGTAGACAAAGACTTCCTTGTAAAGAAGGATGGATAGTTGGAGGGCCTAAATTGGATGAATTCCATTCAATTATCGCAGAGGAGTTAAATGTAGAAACGTTGACGACTGAAAAGAATTTGGACAGGTTTCAGAAAATAGAGGTTCTACCGAATCATAAAGTTCTAGGTGCAAAGTGCAGAGCCGATTTACCCAAGGTTT
>JAYYHK010000047.1:0-3146 GCA_036148495.1 Thermoplasmatota archaeon
TAGAATTAATGAGAGTGCACCTGTAATTCTTTCAACAAATTTATCAAGTGAAAATAGGGTCGAAATGATTCATCAATTTGACTCCTCAATGAAAAAATTGGCTGCAATTTCAATTGAAAAAAAACCACTCATAATTACCTTACAGGGTATTGAGAGAGCGGTTTCAGGCTCTTTCACAAAATTATCTGAATTTATTTCGAATTATATTAACATTAATGGATTTATGTTCATAATATCTATAGGGACTGAACACCTTGAAAAAGAACTGTTGGAAGCTAATGTAAACATAAATTCAGAAGATTTTCTAGAAGATACCTTCGATTTTGTAGCTAATTTTAGTACTGAAGCGAATGTTCCAGCCAAACAAGAAAAAAAATCTGAAGATTTTTTCAAACCACCTGCAGGTTTAGAAGTAGAAAGCGGAGCTGCAATTGCAGCTAGAAGGAAAGGTAGAAGAATCCCAAGTGCTCCAGCAAAAAAAAGCTCAAGTGGTTTTAAAGTAAGAGAATTAGCCGGAAAGAAAGCTACTATCAAAAAAGCTAAACCTAAAAGAAAAATTATACGAAAAGTGGGAACCCAAAATAAAGCAGTCAAGTTCAAACCCGTGAGTGCAAATAAAAGTGCCCAATTTCTAAAGTCTGTAAGGGCAAGTGATATTTTTGCTGCTAAAAAATTCTGGAGTAAAGCTAACGATCTTTCATATGATGAATTTACTGAGGTAGTAAATTCAATACTAAAAGAAGCCTCTAACAATGATTCAAGAGTTAGAGCTACTGCAATTACTGGGTTAGCATCAATTGCAAAAGGTGTCTCTTGGGAAATGCCATCTGAAGTTATGGATCGGGCATTAATTATGACTGGAGACGGATCTAAAGAAGTTAAAGATGCTGCTGCTGACGCTATCAAAGAAATGAATGCGGCTGGTGTTGAAAAATCTCCAGGAAATAGTCCATCAAGTACTGAATCTACTACTACTTCAGGAACTATGGAGTTAAGTGAATTAGACACGGATAGTATGCTAGGCAAAACATCAGGAAGTGTTGCGTCTATGTCAATAGGATCAGGAACTGGAGGTGTCAAAGTTATGGGGGGAGATCAATCAAGTTTTGGTAGCGCACCTACTTTCAAAATGACAGAAGATATTCCTTCAATGAAGAAGAACAACGTTCCAAAATTTAAACCTACTGGAAGTAAAAATACATTCAAAGTAGTTGACGAGAAAAAGAAAGTTCCAAAATTTAAACCTACTGAAAAAAAGAAAAAGAATGTCTTTAAAGTAGTAGATTAATTGACTTTAAAATAAATTGTATTTTCTTCTACCTGAAAACTATCAAAACCTTTGCTAATATCTCCAATAATTAACTCCGCTGGTTCAGAACGAGTTTCCGATTTTATGTATTCCCAATCTTCATCATTCAATTTAGGAGAGTCTGACTCCAAGCAAACTTTCAGTGAAATTGACGCTTCTAAATCTAAATCCAGATCTTTTCTTTTAGATTGAATACGTCTGGTTATTTCTCTAGCTAAGCCTTTCGAAACTAAAGTCTCAGTAATTTCTACATCTAATACGAGTGAAATATCACCAACGTCCTCAACTTCAAATGTCGAGGCTGCATATCCTTCTTTTTCTACTCGTTTGATATTAATGTCATCTAGAGTAATTTCAAAACCTGCTAAATTGGCAACTCCACTTTCAATATCTGACAACAGAGAATCTGGATCTGATTTAGATAGCTCTGCCAAAACCTTGGGTAAATCGGCTCTGCACTTTGCACCTAGAACTTTATGATTCGGTAAAACCTCAATCTTCTGAAACCTATCCAAATTCTTTTCAGTCGTCAATGTTTCTACATTTAACTCCTCTGCGATAATTGAATGGAATTCATCCAATTTAGGCCCTCCAACTATCCATCCTTCTTTACAAGGAAGCCTCTGTCTACGTTTGGCTGCAACACGTATTTTTCGTCCAGTTTCTGCGAGCGTTCTGACTATTGACATTTTCTTTTCTAATGACAAATCTTGCGGTGGTAAATTCTTAGGTACTAAATCCGATCCTAAAGGCCAATCTGCAGTGTGTACAGAGGTTCCTGTCAAATCGAAATGAATTTTATCTGGCATAAAAGGGGCAATTGGTGCCATAAGCTTGCTAACGGTCGTGAGAACTTCATAAAGTGTAGACTGACAAGCCAGTTTATCGTGGCTTTCAGCTTCATCCCATAACCTTCTCCTTGAACGACGGACGTACCAATTTGAAAGGTCATTAATTACAAAATTCTCTAACTCTCTAGCGGCTTTATGGAATTCCCATGAAACATATTGATTGTGATAAATTTCTGCAACGGATGACATTCTTGAAAGAATCCACCTATCTAAAGCTGTTCTTTTTTCAACGGAAATAAAATCTTTACCATAATCAAAATTATCAAGTATTGCGTAATCTAAATGAAATTTATGAACGTTCCATAGAGTAAGGAACATTTTAGCATATGTTTCTCTGACACCGTTAGGATCAAAATTCATCGGATTCCATGGTGCACTTTGTGATGTCATATACCATCTAATGGCATCAGTACCTTCTTTGTTGAAATGATCCCAGGGATTTACAACATTCCCTCTAGATTTGCTCATTTTCTTCCCTTCATTATCTAAAATATGACCCAGTGATAAGCATCTACGATATGATATACTGTCAAAAACAGTAGTAGAAACTGCAAGTAAAGAATAGAACCAGCCTCTAGTCTGATCAACTGCTTCGCAAATATAGTCAACAGGGAAGCTGTTCTCAAATTTATCTTTGTTTTCAAATGGGTAATGCCATTGAGCAAATGATGCACAGCCGGAATCAAACCAACAATCCATGACATAAGGTTCGCGAACCATTTCGCCTTTACATCCCTCTGCAGGACAGCACAATTTTACATCGTCTACGTAAGGCCTGTGTAACTCTTTAGGTGTGGGCGAAGTTTCTGTCTTTAAAGAATTCATTTCCTCGATACTTCCAATACAATGTTGATGGCCACAAGATTCACAAATCCAAACCGGTAGAGGAGTTCCCCAATACCTTTCTCTACTTATAGCCCAGTCTTTGATATTTCGAAGCCATTCTCCAACCCTTCCAGTCCCAGTCCACTCAGGCGCCCACTCGA
>JAYYHK010000048.1:0-34234 GCA_036148495.1 Thermoplasmatota archaeon
GTGGGGTTCAATGTTGAAGATCCAGGCGGTGATAACCAAGTTAGAGGGCATCTATTGGATTGGATGATGCCAAGCGCTTGTGATTGGTATGACATTTGTTACTATGCTTATTACTACCAGGCCACGAGAGATTATTTCAACAAAAGTGGGGTTGGAATGCAATTTACTAACATGAGCGGAATGTATAATTTTAGAGCAGCTCTTGAGGAATATGGATATGAGGTTTCCGATGTTACAGTTACTAATACGCCCAGAACACTCGGGAATGATACCCGCGGTGACGATGATGGTATCATTGAAGAAGGAGAAGATTGGGAGTATGACGAAGAAACTTGCATAGAGTGGAGAATTTATTCGGGAGGTTCTTACGTAGTTAGAGTAGACGGAATTCCTATCGTGAGTACCAATCCAGATCGCTATGTTCACTATCAAGATTATTCTCAAATGGATGCAGCAACAGAGTGCGATAATAATAATGGTCAAGGAGACAATAACATTACTATGTGGGGTGAAGGAGATTTTTCTGATATGGAGATGGTAGCTGACGAGAACAATGAAATTGCTATGGCTTTAGCACTTGCTTACTATCTAGATGTCGGAAATTACCAAGTCAAATACTCCTATGATTCTCAAACGGTTCACACTAAAATGGATGAAGAAATTAGAAGATCCGATGTAGAAGAAGATGGAAGTAATTACAAAGAGATAGCTCTGGAATATCTGTCAGATGATAACTGCGAAGATAATTGCGATTACATAGAGATGGGTTACTATACAATAAATGTTACTGCAGACTATCCTGCAGAGTGTGAATTTGGAAATGATGCAGGCACTCCGTGTAATGAGATTGACGTGGGAGAAGATTGTGAAGATCCAAACAGCGGTTCTTGTTTTGACTTTACTATAGATTATTGTGAAGATATGGGTAACCAAGCTTGTCAAGAATTTATTCTCGCATGGTTTGATGAGTCATTGCTAACTTTTGTTTGCGGATTGGATTCTAGTATTATTCCTTTCCCTTTTGTTAACGATGGAAATAGAGATTGTCCGTTAGGAGCAGACGAGCAGCAATATGATGATAATAATGACCCTATCAACTGGTTTGACTGTGCAGATGGTACATTTGTTTGGATTTATCAAGTAAATGATGGATTTTCAGATTGTGTAAATGGAGAAGATGAAGGGCTCAACCCAGATACAGACAACGATGGAGTCCTAAATAATCTAGACCTTTGTCCGGAAACTGATGAGGGATCTGAGGTTGATGATGGCGGTTGTGCAGCAAATCAACGAGACTCAGATAGCGATGGATTAACAGATGCAGAAGAAAATAACCTAGGCACCAATCCTAATGATGCAGATTCAGATGGAGACGGTCTTACAGACGGCGAAGAAGTAGCATTGCATGATTCAAATCCTACTGTTTCAGATAGTGATGGAGATGGTTTGTCTGATGGTTTAGAAGTGATGCAGTATGGTACAGATCCAAACGATGCAGATACTGATGGTGACGGCACAAACGACACATTTGATGCATTCCCATTAGATAGTAGTGAGTGGATGGATACGGATGAAGACGGATTGGGCGATAACATAGATGATGATGATGATGGCGATCAAATACTAGACGTAGATGATGTGTTTCCTTTGGATGCAACGGAGTCATCAGATATGGATAACGATGGCATAGGTGATAATTCCGATTCAGACATTGATGGCGATGGTGTTGAAAATAATCTAGATGCTTTTCCTTTAGACTCTTCAGAATCAGTAGATACTGACGGTGACGGTGTTGGAGACAATTTGGATGCGTATCCAAATGATGCTAACCAATCAATTACAGTAGGCAATCAGCCTTTAATTATTCACCTTGATTATCACGGTGAAAATGGAATTGCATCTTACGATATAGGTTATTATGCACATACACCTCAAGCATTCAATGTAGATGTTTACACTAGGCAAGACGGCGATATCTTGTACTATTATTTCGGCAGTAACTGTCAAGGAGATTTTAATGGCAATTGGAGAACGTCAAATTCAATAAATCATAGCAATCCCTCATCTGAAAATTATGGATCAGGTTTGCAATATCCACAAAGGTGTACAGATCCTTCAATCAGATATAATAATTTCACTCATAATAATAATACTGATTGGGACATGACCTTCTATTACAATTTAGAAGAACTTGGAGGAAGTTGTCCAGAAAATTCCTCAGGTTTTCCAACTTGTAGTTGTAATGAAGGATATCAAGGCAATTTAATTTTTGATGAAAGCACGTTATCATGGGTAGGTAGTTGTTCTGAAAGTGACGCAAATGTGGAAGATCAAGTAGGCGATCAGAGCAATAATAATTCAGAATCAAATAATTCAATACCAATAGATGAAGAAAACGAAGTTCCAGGTTTTGGGTTTGCAACGGTTTCAATATCGTTATTAGTAATTTCTCTCATAAGAAGAAGAAAATAGATTGATATATTCATATAATGTAGTCTTATAGACACGCATGACAGATTGCCTATTCTGTAAAATAGTAAATGGCGAAATACCCTGCCATAAAGTCTATGAAGATGATAAAATAATTGCATTTCTCGATATACAGCCTTTAACCAGAGGTCATACTTTGGTAATTCCAAAGGAACATGCTTCTTCTATGGATAGGTTAAGTCAAGACTCTGCAGCAGCACTTGGTAAGGCCTTACCAACAGTTAGCAAAGCAGTTTTGAATGTCACAGGTGCTACAGCATACAACTTAGTCCAAAACAATGGCAAGGAAGCAGGAATGTCAGTATCTCACGTGCACATTCATATTATTCCTAGGTATCCTGATTCCACTCACTCATTTCTCTGGGAATACGGTAAAATTAATCATGATGATGCTAAAATACTTTCCAAAGAAATTTTGAACGAAACTTCACGGAATTAATTATTTTTCATTTTAAAAATGATTGGGGTACATACGCAAACCCATCAAACGGTTGAAGCCGACGACATTAGTAGCAGTTGTGACTATTAGTAACCGACGGGCTGAACACCTCGAAGTACTACTTTCCGCGTTACCGAAGTAACGTTTCTAGCAGCACTAAAGCTCTCGGTGCTTACACCCCGGTCCTATCAATCTTATCTTTTATAAGTGTCAAAATGCCTCGTTTTGAGGCGGGTTTCGAGCTTAGATGCTTTCAGCTCTTATCCCTTACAGCGTGGCTGCCCAGCGGTGCCTTGTCAGACAACTGGTAAACTAGTGGCTGCGAACCCTCGTTCCTCTCGTACTAGAGGATCCTTCCCCTCAGGCATTGGACAGTCCCAGCACATAGCAACAAACCTGTCTCACGACGGTCTAAACCCATCTCACGATCCCTTTTAATGGGCGAACAACCCCACCCTTGGGTGCTTCTGCACACCCAGGATAGGAAGAGACGACATCGAAGTAGCAAGCCTGGAGGTCGATGTGGGCTCTTGCTCCAGACAACTCAGTTATCCCCGGGGTAACTTTTCTGTTATCAACCGCACCTACTAACGGCGCTGGTTGGTTCGCTAGGCCCTGCTTTCACATCGTGGTTTGTTGTGTTGCCAAACCACGTCAAGCCAGCTTTTGCCCTTGCACTTAACGGTAGATTCCTGACCTACCTAAGCTGACCTTTGGGCTCCCTTGTTATTTTTTCGAGGGAGTGGCGCCCCACCCAAACTGCCCGCCTACCGGGGTTCCTCCTAAGAGGTGAGTGGGACGAATCGAAAAGGACGGTGTTTCATCGGTGACTCGGCGACGAGCTAGCGCTCGCACCTGTGTAATGTCTCCCGTCTACGCTACACATAACAACTCGTGCCACAACGGCAGGTTGCAGTAAAGCTCCACGGGGTCTTCGCTTGCGGCTGGGACGTACTGGACTGTGCGCCAGTAAGTCAATTTCATCGGGCTCCGGGCGGGGACAGTAGAGCTCTCGTTAGGCCGTTCGTGCAAGTCGCCAATTAAGCGACAAGGTATTACGCTACCTTAAGAGGGTCATAGTTACCCCCGCCGTTTAGCAGTCCTTCGTCAGGTTGAAACCTGGTTTCAGATACTGCCACTGGGCAGGATTCAGCGGCTATACACATCCTTACGGACTAGCAGCCACCTGTGTTTTTAATAAACAGTCGGAGCTCCCTAGTCACTGCGACCAGCTCTCTTCAGAGCTGGCACCCCTTATACCAAAGGTACGGGGCTAATTTGCCGAATTCCCTCGCCCGGATTCTGCCGCGACGCCTTAGGCTACTCACCTAGGGGCACCTGTGTCAGATCTCGGTACGGACAACTCATACGACTCCAGCTCCCTTTTCACGGACACCAGGCTAACGCGAAAGCGAAATACTCCGCCTCCCAAAAACTTAGTTTGCTTCTCACCATTACGGTACTCCACAAATTTGTCGTTTAAGGCAACACTCCGACAAGAGTGCTCCACAAGACCCGATGTGTCAGGAACTGGACAAAATATGAATTGGTGCAGGAATTTTAACCTGCTTCCCTTTCGATTCCTCCTGTTAGGGGGAACCTTAGGACCGACTAACCCTCGACTGATGAACATCGTCGAGGAACCCTAGCCCCTCCGGCGGATGGGATTCTCACCCATCTACGCTACTACTCTTTCCATGATTATCATTCGAACGCGGTCCACAGGACCTCACGGCCCCACTTCCACCCGCGCACGACGCCTCTCTACCGCATCACCTTTCGGTGGCCCAAAGTATCGGTGAACAACTTAGTCCCGTCCATTTTCTAGGCTCAAAAACTTGACTGGTGATCTGTTACGAACTCTTTAAAGGATGGCTGCCTCTAAGCCAACCTTCCAGCTGTCTGTGCTGTTAAACACTATTTGTTCTTTAACACTTAGCTATTACTTAGGGACCTTAACTTTGGTCTGGTTTGTTTTCCTTATGGACATCAAGCTTACCCCGATGCCCTCACTGCCCAGCTTCTACAACGGACACACATTCGGAGTTTGACAGCATGCCGAAAACTTTCGCTTCCTAAACACGCAATCAGTGCTCTACCGCATGCCCCGTCTCTGCTGAGGTCTGCCTGCGAGCAGTTTCGAGAGGAACCAGCTATTGCCGGTCTAGATTGGTCTTTCGCCCCTATACCCAGGTCATCCAAACGATTTGCACATCAGTACTGGTTCGGGCCTCCACCCTTCTTCCGAAAGGCTTCACCCTGCCCAGGCATAGATCGACCGGCTTCGGGTATCCAACCATTGACTTCAGGCGAGCACACCTTGCCCCTCGCTTGCGCTGCGGGCTATCGGTTTCCCTACGGCTTCGTACCTACGTACTTAACCTCGCCAATGATAGAAACTCCACGGATCAATTTTCGAATCGAACGGTATGACATCGGTGCGGCGGTGTAACCGCTTAATCCCTTGCATGCCATACCAGTCTGTTACCACCTGATTTCAGGATCTTATTAATCTCCCGTCAGGGATACTTTACAACTTTCGCTCACGCTACTATTGCGCTGTCGGTCTCGGTTTGTATTTAGAGTTGGAAGTTAGTACCTCCCACATTCACGCGCAATATCCAATGCACGCTACTCTTGGGTCCTGAAAATCATCTTTCACTGCGTCTCCTACGGGGCTATCACCCTCTATGGCGCCGGTGTTCCACACGAAATTCGGATAACTGTGTTAAGATGTAAACAGGCCACTCCACATTTCTACTGATTCTCATCAGAAGATTCGGATTGCTCTATGAGGTGTTCGATCGCCTTTACTAACCTCATCTCATTTGATTTCTTTTCCTGCTCCTACTAAGATGTTTCAATTCGGAGCGTTCCCCATCCTTTCGGATTAAACTACTAGAGTTTGGGAAGTCCCATTCGGCAATCTTCGGATCAAAGGCTCCATGCGCCTCCCCGAAGCATATCGCTGCTTGGCACGACCGTCTTCGGCAACCGAGCCTAGTCATCCACCAGGTGGCGTAGTAACTGCTTGTAGCCGTCGGCTTCAACATTCGTCCGGGTTTGCGTATGATCTGACAATCATCGGTCCGTTTATTCCCCACTGTTAAGAGGATAGAACCTATGCCATCTTCCCCGGTCTTAATCTTCAAGATCGAGTGCACAATCTCCCTGAAATTGTCAAATTATTACAATAAGTCAACTACAAGGATTTGTCGGGAGAAAAAGGGGGTATATAATACTGCGCAGGAATTATATTTCTTTTTGCAATATTTCCACGATTTGGTTCGAAGAATTAGCTTCTAAAATAATTTGCTGCGCTTCAAGAGGTAAACTGCACATTGATGCAAGAGTGTAAAGATCTTGAATATTCGCAGAGTCTAATTTAAGTCCACTACTTATGATAAAATCATTAAAATTTTCAAATTCAATTCCCATCTTGCTGGCAATATCTATGATTCTAAGTTCTAATTTTCCTAATAGAAATTTCCAGTCTTTCAGGTTTACTTCATCTTGAATTTCATCTAAGTAATTAATATCGGCCTGAAAGTAAAGGGGCTCTCCTGATGACTTTTGTAACATTTGTTTCATCGATGGCATGTCTGGAGGAAAATAATCTGCGGGCTTGTCAATAACAGGTGAAATTAATTTTTCAATAACAAATCGTTTTTTACCAAGTATTTCAATGTAATAATTACTGCCTGTTAAATCCAGGTCTTCACATTTGATAATATACACTAAAGTTCCGATTTTTACAGGAGATGCCCATCCACCATTAGTTTTCTGTCCGTCAATTACATTGATTCCGAAAGTTCTACTCGCACTCATGCAATCATCAAGCATTTGCCTGTACCTAGGTTCAAATATTTTCAATGGGACCTTTTGGTTAGGAAACAAAACAATATCTATTGGAAAAATAGGAATTGTTTGAGACATTATGGAGCTAGCCTCTCAATTTGCCATGTAGTTCCATGGCGAGTATAAACAAAACGATCATGCATTCTGTCTCTTCTCCCTTGCCAGAATTCAACTTCCTTATGTTCAAGTCTGTAACCGCCCCAATATTCGGGCATAGGGATTTCTTGACCCTCATATTTTTTTTCGAACTTCTTAAAGAGTTTTTCTAAATCAGCCCTGCTCTCAACAGTAGTGCTTTGCCTGGATGCTAACACGGAAATTTGACTTAATCTAGGTCGTGAAGCGAAATATTTTTTCGATTTTTCAGGAGAAATTTTCCTAATTTTACCTCTAATTCTCACCTGTCTTTCCAAAGGGTGCCAATTGAAAGTTAAAGATCCATAAGGATTTGATTCAATTTGAATTCCTTTCGTGCTTTCATAGTTAGTGTAAAAAATGAATCCTTTTTCGTCATATTCTTTAAGCAGAACTATCCGGCTAGTTGGCTTCCCAGAGTTGCTTGCAGTAGCCAATGTCATTGCATTAGGTTCTAAAGTGTCGTATTCTTCGATTTTTTCGAACCAATTACGGAACATCTCAGTTGGCGATTCTAGTAATTCATTTCGATCTAGTCCTGAAATGTCATACTGCTTACGCATCTCTTCTAAGCTTACCACTCATTTGTACTATCAAGAATAGATATAAGAAATGTGTGCTATATATTAAGTTTATATAATATCACGATTGATTGTAATTAATGGAGAATTTTCAAGTAAATAATATGCAGGCTTTTCCCTTCAAAGGATTTTGGATTAGAGTTGTAGCCTCATTATTAGATGCAATCATCCTCTCACTTGTTTTCATTTTTCTAGCTGGATTCATACTTTTCTTTTTTGGTTCATTATTTGGAGAAGCCGCAGGTATTGGTATGCTATTTCTATTTATTTTAGGAGGAAGCATTTTGATGTTACTTTACAAGCCATTAATGGAAGCTTCCGATTATCAGGCTACATTTGGTAAATATTTTCTCAACATGAAGATAGTCGATAAAGAAGGTAGAAAAATTACATTTACAAAATCTTTCATTAGAACAATATTATACGTGCTTCATACAGCCATACCATTTCTTAATGTGGTTAGTTGGTTAGCTTTTCTGATGATTGGTTTTACTGAATACAAGCAAGGTCTTCATGACATTCTCGCAGAAACGTATGTAGTTACAAATCATTGGGAAGGGCCGGTTCCTTTGGAAGATAATTTTGGAGCATAAATGATGGAAAGTATGGATGAAGAACAAAAGTGGGCTCTCGGAACTTTAACTATATTTGTAATCTTACTAATAATCTCTGGGATATCAGATTTTGTTGAAGTAGGTATCGGAGTTTGTACTTTTTTGTTTAGTTGGCTGGCAGTAAGTTATTCGATAAGGAATTTTGGAAAGGGAGGCACTTCCAAAGAAGAATTGCAAAAAGAAATGCAAGTATTCTCTTTAATTTTACTATTTGTTTTGGTATTAATTACACTAGTAGGAGTTAATCAATATAGCGACTATGCATTTGTAACATTCGGATTCACACTTACTTGGGTTGTAAGAAGTTTAGCAATTAAATATTTTAGCTAATTATCTCTGACCTCTGCCATCCAATGCAGAAATTACAATTGCTAAACCAGCTATAAATTTACGATTAAAGTTATTTTCGGGCGGAATATTGACAATCAGTTTTCTAATTATTGGATTAAATTTCTGCCTCATAGTGATAGGATTATCATTTCCCATGGTATGAAGCGTATATTTTTTAGGTAGAATTCCTAGAAAAACTCTTCTAGCAATTGCTTGAGCCATGCTGTCTTCTAATAACATTCCAATATCATTGCCATCTGGATCAAGAACTTGCCATTTAGTTCTAAGAATGGATTTCCAAAATTTTCTTCTTACAGTTCCCAATAAGATTCCTGCTTTAGGATCAAAAATATCGAATCCCCCCCATGCATCTACTAAGTTCCTTTGCTTGATAACCAACCATTCGTTGTTTTTATTTTCGTCGTCATAAAGTCTGATGTCCTCTTTAATTCTAAATCTTTTTTGCTCACAGAACCCATATAATTGACCATTTTCATCCATAATGTGAAATTTATTTCCAAATATCTTTAGAAATTTTTCACGAATTAGATATTGATTTAGTTCAGTCAGTTTTGCCATAGTTTGCACAGAATCTCAAATATATAAAATGTTTTTGTGTTTTGATACCTCTTATATAGGGCTTGTTTCTACTATTGCATGGCAGATGAATTGTTTGGTAGTGAGTTAGGATTAGCCTTTGTAATAGTTGGAGTTTTATTGTTCGTAGTTGAGGTATTTCAACCAGGATTTCTAATTGCAGTTCCAGCCACAGTTTTCATTGCTCTAGGAATTTTACTTTCGTTTAATGTTGTTGACGGATTATTACTTTTGCCTATTGGACTGGCAGTAGGATTGGGTTCATTGTATGGAACGATGATGCTTTACCAATCTTTAGCACCTCCAGACACACCTAGTGAAATGAGTATTGAAGGCAAAATTGGAGAGAAAGGCGTAGTTTCAAAAGAGGTTGTCGCAAACGAAAGGAGTGGCAAAGTTAAAATAGGTATGGAAGAAATGAGAGCTACATCAGAGCAAAATATATCTGTAGGAACCAAGGTTAAAGTTGTTGATGCAGAAGGAATCACAGTTACAGTAATGCCCTTAGAAGGAGAGGAATAAAATGATAGGAGAAATAATATTCTTACTGTTAATACTTGGAGCAGTATTAGTCGTTGTTTTAATGACTACTATTGTTCAAGTTGAGCAGTACGAATCGGGAGTCGCGCTACGATTGGGTAAGTTTCACACAATGCTCAATCCAGGATGGAATTTCGTTATTCCATTGATTACAAAAGTCTTCAAAGTAGATTTACGTATTCAAGTTCTTGACGTTCCACGTCAAGAAGTAATTACAAAGGATAACTCTCCTACTATGGTAGATGCAGTTGTTTACTACAGAGTAGCAGATGCTAAGAAGGCTGTACTCAACGTTGCAAACTATAGAGCTGCAATAGTCAACATGGCACAAACAACTCTTAGAGGTGTAGTCGGAGATATGGAATTAGATGAAATTTTCTCTAGCAGAGATAAAATTAATGCAATTTTAAGAGATAAATTGGACATTGAAACCGATCCATGGGGTGTCAAAGTAGATAATGTTGAAATTAGAGAAGTTGATCCTTCTCCAAACGTTAAAGCTGCAATGGAGGAACAAACTTCAGCAGAACGAGAAAGACGTGCAGCTATCTTGAAAGCAGACGGTGAAAAGAGATCAGCAATTCTTTCAGCAGAAGGAGATAAGCAGTCACGAATTTTGACAGCAGAAGGAGACAAACAATCTCGAATTTTAGCAGCAGAAGGTGTCAGACAAGCCAAAGTCCTAGAGGCTCAAGGTTCTCGTTCAGAGACAATTTTGGAGAAACAGGGAGAAGCTCAAGGTCTAAGAATTACAGCTATGGGAGCCTCTGCATTAGACTCCAAAGCTCTGACAGTTTTGAGTTTGGATGCCTTGAAAAACATTGGTGAAGGTCAATCTACAAAGTTTGTACTTCCGTTTGAGATAACTAAATTATTCGAAGGTGCTGCAGATTATGTAGGCTACTCACGTAAAGCTCCAGATAGACAACTTTCTGAAGTTAAAGACGTTGAAAAGGCACTAGGTAACGCTGAAGATATTCTAGGTACAATTCCTACTGCAGATGAAATGCAAGCAGAACTAAATGCCATTAAGGAAGAAGCTGATGAGGCACTTAAGCAGGTAGTAGATGATGGAATTAAAGATCAAATGACCGCTACTGAGCCTCCTAAAGAGCTTAAAGAACCAAACGAATAAAAAAAGAATCCAATATATAGGCGCTAATTTGGCGAGATATAATGGAACCAATATCGCATGAGGGATTAGGCAGACTTCTAAATTTAGATAGCAATCTGCAAACTCCACACATCGTATTCAGTCGAACAGAACTAAGTGAATCTGGTAATCTGGAGACTGGCGGTACCATAAAGATAGGTAAAGTATTTGATTTACCACCAAGTCCACTTGGATTAGATTCAGATAAACCACCATATTTGCAACTGTCAAAAGATATTGCAGTCATTGATAATGCATATTCACTTCAACCTAAAAAGTTAGTAGAAATAGCCTCAACGTTCAGAAAAGAGGCAGGTTTTTCTAGATTAATTTATGCACCTGCAGTTGAACCTTCTCAAATGCCTATTCTAGCTTATTTAGGCGTAGATATTTTCGATGATTTAAATGTTGAATTACGTAGCTCGACTGGTTGGGTTTTGGAAAGCGGTGAATGGATTAAAAATAATGGAAAGATTGATGATTTGTTTGCACACAATAAAGAAGAGTTAAATCGCTGGATTTTAAGAATTCGAAACGCGTTGTTGAATGGAAAATTAAGGGAATTAGTAGAAGTGACAAGCCTTCACAATCCTCGAGTTTCGCAGATATTATACCATTCAACTCAGTTGTTGATTGATAAAGGAGCTAAAGTAAAATCAAACATAAGATCAAATGATTTAAGTTTAAATCATCCTGCAATTGTTGATTTCCAGGATAGACTATCTAATTATGAGCCTCCAGCAAAGAATATGGTTTTGTTAATACTTCCATGTTCAGCAAGAAAACCATATTTCAAGAGCAGCAGTCACAAACGATTTTTTAATGCGCTTCGTGAGGTGGATAACTATCTGGCATTACATGTTGTATCTGTTACGTCGCCATTAGGTTTAGTTCCAAGAGAATTAGAATTTTGTTATCCCGCAGCTCACTACGACATCGCAGTAACTGGAAAGTGGAGTGCTTCGGAAATTGAGATGCTCAGAAACCAGTTAATTAAGCTCAATCCCAAAGAGCATTATGCGAAGGCAATTGTTCATGCAGGTTCTTCATCTAAGATTATGACTAATCTGATAAAAGAATTAGGAATTGAAGTAGTGGATACTAGAGTAGAGAAACCTTCTTCTTATGAAGGATTAGAAATTCTTCAAAACGTTGCAAGAATGTCACTAACAGGTATTCCATTGCTAAATACTAAAGACAGAGCTCACGGAGAAGCTAGAGGTTTAGCTAAATTTCAATATGGTGAAATGTCAGATTTTTTGATTAAATCAGAAATAAGCGGACGCATGCCTTACAAATTACGCTGTGGCGATTTTGCTGCAATGTCTCCATTAGTCGGAGGCTTTGGTTTAACCTTGAATGGAGCAATAACATATGCGTCACAGGGAGGTCCAATTGTAGTTGCTGAAGATTTTAAGTTAATTGGAGATTTATTTGCAGTAGGTGTAAAATCTTACAAAGGCAACTGGAATATTGGAGATCAAGTGGTTATAAAGCAGAATGATGAAGTTACTGCAGTGGGAATTGCAAAAATGGTTCCAGAAGAAATGATTTCAATGAATAGAGGAGTTGCAGTAGAGGTTAGACATCATGTCTGAAGCCTTCGTTCCTTTGACTGATTTTGTTAACGAATCAAAATCAATACCAAGAGATCATCCCTTAGATAAACCTGTAGCAAAATGGACCGAAGAAGAAGTCTTAAACGGAGAAATTGTAGAAGCTGGCGTAGTAATTTTGAGGACAAGAGGTTGTTATTGGTCAATTAAAGAAGGTTGTTCAATGTGCGGTTATTTCAATGATACAGTCCCGGGAGGAGTTAGTGATGATATGCTTCGTGAGCAATGGAAGAGGGTCAGACCGATCTTAAAGGGAAAGAAATATGCTAAAATCTACACTTCAGGTTCATTTATAGATCCTACAGAAGTTCCATTTGAATTTGCAAATGAAGTTATGTCAGATTTATCAGATATGGGAGTTGAAAAAGTTCTCATAGAATCACTACCCGAATTTGTAAATCCTAAGAATTTTAATTATGAAAAAGCTCCAAAATTAGAAATCGCCATAGGATTAGAATCTTCAAATCCTGTAGTTTTAGACAAATCAGTTAACAAGCGATTACGCTGGCCACATTTTGTAAAAGTTTGTAAACTTGCTCGTGACAACGGGGCTGAGGTCAAAGCGTATATTTTGCTTAAGCCTCCTTATCTTAGCGAGAAAGAAAGTATTGACGACGCAGTAAAGTCGGCAATTGATGCAGCCCCTCATGTCGATAAAATTTCGATTAATCCTGTAAATGTTCAGAAAAACACTGTTGTTGAAAAATTATGGTTTAGAAATGAGTGGGTAGCTCCCTGGCTCTGGTCAGTAGTAGATGTTCTAAAAAAGTGTGAAGATTTACCAATTAGAGTCTATTCAGATCCAACTGGAGGTGGAACTCGAAGAGGTGCCCACAATTGCCATGATTGCAACAAAAAAATATTGCAAGCGCTGAAAAATCATCGTTTAGGCTTAGGAGATTTGAAGGGATTACATTGTAATTGTAAATCTCGCTGGGATGTTTTGGTGCAACAATCTAACTTAAGGAGGAACGGGTCTGAACCACATGGTTATCGTAGCGGTTTTTCAGGCAGCAGGCATTTTTAATGGGGCTAACATAGCTACTAATAATGGAAGAGATAAATTGGCTTAGAGTTTTTGCAGGTCTTTTACTTGTTTTATTCATTCCAGGTTACACATTAATTCAGGCTATGTTTCCTAGGAAAGGAGAATTAGATGAAGAATTTGACACACTATACAGAGTAACTTTAGGCATGGCTATGTCAATTTGTATAGTAATTTTAGTGGGATTTATTTTGGGAAATCCAGCCCTTGGAAACGCACCATCCTGGGGTAATTCTGACGATGAAAAAGGATATTTCCAAACTTTTTTTGTAACAACTGTCTTATTGATCTTATCAGCTATATTTTTTGTTGCAGGTTGGTACAGAGGGGCGTATCCTTGGACAGCAAATATCCATCCAAATCTAGCGCGAGCTCCTCCTGGTATTCGCATCGAATCAGAACTAGCAGTTGCGGGAAAATTCATACCAGCAGAATTAATTGAGCTTCAAGGACTTAAACACGATAGAGACAATGTTAAGCGAAAGCTTGCTGAGGTTGAATCTCGTAAAAGATCCGGCAGTTCAGTGATGAAAAAATATTATGAAAAAAAAGAAAAAACTCTTTTAGCAGATTTAGCAGATATAGACTCGAGAATGGCAGATATTGACCAACAGCTGAATCGACCAGGTGAAGGAGAAGGTTTGTCTGGAGATGTCGTTCTAGAAAATTCTTTAGAAACCGCTGATGAAGAGGAATAATTTTGGACTATAAACTTGTGATAGTAGTTCGGACAGATTTAGGCATATCTAAGGGAAAAATGGCCGCTCAAGTAGCACATGCAGCAGTTAATTGCTCACTTAAAGCGAAAAAATCAGATTCTTCAAATTTCAACAGATGGTATGCTGATGGCCAGAAAAAGGTAGTCGTTAAAGGAAGTAATGAATCTACTCTGAGGCAACTTCAGCAACATGCAAGAGATATTGGTTTGACTAATAGCTTAGTGAGCGATGCAGGTTTGACAGAGGTTCCTCCGGGAACTATAACCTGCTTGGGAGTCGGTCCAGCCAACGACTCGAAAATAGATGAAATAACTGGGAATTTATCTTTATTCTAAACCCAACGCTTTATTTATCACGCGTACATGGACACACATGGGCTGGTTTGGTAGAAAAAAAGAAGAAAAGAAAAAATTTGATTATTCAGATGAAACTAAAGAGCTTTTTGCAGAAAGAGACGCCTACTATGCTGAACAGCGTCGTAAATTAGGCGGCGGCGATTCAAATCCAGAGTTAGCAAATCAAAAGCAAGAGACAGAGTCTCCTTCACGAAAAGAAGATTTAGATGATCTTCTAGGCGGTTCTGGTGATTTTAACCCTTACGTAAACAAAGATGCACCTACACCCTCAGCACCAAGCATCACACCTTCACAACCAACATCTTCGTCTTTAGCTTATTCATGTATGTCTTGTGGAAAAGAATTTCAAGAAAAATGGGGTAAATGCCCTTCCTGTGGAGGAGATATGAAAAAGGCAGAGAGTCCATCTTCAGATTCTTCGCCATCTGCACCTATTCCTAACAACCCTACTCCCGTTTCTTCACCTTCAGACATTGGCGATCCTTTAGATGATCTTTTGGGAGACTTTAATTCAGCTAATGAAGAAGGTAGTAGTGATGATTCTTCAGAACAAGAACCAAGCAACATTAGAATGGTTAGTGATGATGATGGAGGCCTTTCAACAGATTTTGGAGCTCAACGTTCTAGCCATAGTAACCGTAGAAAAGTCCGTAAAGTTAGAAAAGTAAAAAGACCTCGCAATCCCTAACAGGAATTCAGATGTCAGATTCTGATAAAATAGAAATACCTGAGGCCGCTAAAGATGTAGGACTCGCACTAGGCAGTGTTCTTCTAGTTTTCTTAGTTACTTTTGCTTACAGCGGTAATTGGCCACCGATGGTAGTTATTGAGTCAGGTTCAATGGAACATTCAGACAATCCATTGTATAAAGAACCAGGTTTTACACATATTGGAACAATTGACACGGGTGATTTAGTAGTAGTTAAAGAAGCTAAAAAATCAGATATTGTAACATATTTGCAAGGTAAAAAGACAGACTACAAAAAATATGGAGATTATGGGGATGTCATTGTTTATTACAAAAATGGAATAAAAGAAGTTGATGGTAGTCCTGTTACTCCAGTTATTCATAGAGCTATGGCTTGGGTAGAGGTTTTAGAGGAACCAAAAGATATGAATGGCGATAATATAACGGATTATTATTACATTCCTGGAATAGACAGTTATTTTGGTCCAAAGATAGAATTCTCTGAAATAGGTCTCAGCGGAGGTGCACATTTGAAAGATTTACAAAATTCAGGTTATATTACTAAAGGAGATTCTACAGGAAATCCTCACCCAGATCAGTTAACTCACAGAGACATTAACAATGATCCAGTTCAACCAGTAGACCCAGATTGGGTAGTTGGCATGGCAAGAGGTGAACTTCCTTGGTTTGGTTTAATTAAATTAAAAGTAACTCAACCTGATAACTACGACAAAGCACCCTCAGGTTGTAAATCAATGCTTTGGATTTCAGTGATAGTAATATTGGTGGGACCTTACTCAGTAGGTAAAGTATTAGAGGTACGAGATCAAAGAGCTAAATTAGTTACTAAAGAGAAGAGTAAACGTTAATTATAACCAAGTAACAACTATTCTAGAATGTCTAAATCACCAGCTGCAGCTAAACGCGGAATTCCCTCCAAGGAAAATTTCAAAGAATGGTATCCATTTATTGTTGAAGCTGCCGAGCTAGTTGACAAGAGATATCCAATCAAAGGAATGGATGTGTGGCGACCTTATGGTTGGAAAACCATGAGACTTATTGACAATTTAACACATGATGAAATGGAGAGGACAGATCATGAGGAAGTGAATTTCCCTCTATTGATTCCTGAAGATTTATTAGATAAAGAAAATAAATTAGTTTCATTGCTTAAAAAGGCCAGAGAGGCAGGTGTCGATCCCTCAGAGTTAAGATTAGAGGACGATGTTGAAGGATTTGCTAAGGAAGTTTATTGGATTAGGCACGCAGGTGAGACCAAATTAGACAAGCCGATGTTTTTGAGACCAACAAGTGAAACGGCAATGTATACGATGTTTCCATTGTGGATTCGTTCTCACGCAGATTTACCTCTAAAAACTTATCAAATTGTAAATACTTTCAGATATGAAACTAAGCAAACTAGATCATTCATCAGAGTTAGAGAAATTCATTTCTTTGAGGCACATACTGCGCACATTGACGAAGATGACGCTACAAGGCAAATTAATGAGGACTTAGAGATTGTAGAAAATTTAATGAATGAATTAAATTTTCCAGTAATTATAACTAAAAGACCAGTTTGGGATACATTCCCCGGAGCTTGGTACACTATAGCTATTGATGTTATAATGCCAGACGGTAGAACATTACAGGTTGCTTCGGTTCACCATTACAGGGACCAATGGGCTAAAGCATTTGATGTGAAATATGAGGATGAATCAGGAGAGCAAAAATATGTTCACCAAACAACATATGGAATGTCAGAAAGATTGCTCGGTGCAACAGTAGCTACTCACGGCGATGATAAAGGATTGATTATGCCTCCTTCAATTGCACCAATTCAAGTAATTATAGTCCCAATATTATCTAAAGAAGGTTCAGAAGAGATAATGGCCGTAGCCAACGAAATGGTTAAGACTTTAAGATCAGAAAAAATCAGAACTAAATTAGACGACAGAGACATCAGGCCAGGACAGAAATATTATGATTGGGAAATTAAAGGTGTTCCTCTTAGAATAGAATTAGGTCCTAGAGATTTAAAATCAAATTCATTCATGTGTGCTAGAAGAACAGGAGAAAAATCTAGCTACAGTTTAGATGAATTGGTAACCTCAGTTAGAGAAGAATTGAAATCAGTTGATACCCACATGAAAGAGAGTGCTAAGAATCATTTTGATAATCGTATTAAGCAAATGCCATCTTTAGAAATAGTAGATTCACATCTTTCTCTTGATGAAAATCTCGAGGAAGGTTTTGTCTATGAAATGGCCTTTGATGGGAATGATGCTGAAGCTGAAATGATAGAAAAGGAAACAGGATTTT
Source organism: Thermoplasmatota archaeon (assembly GCA_036148495.1). Taxonomy (GTDB): domain Archaea; phylum Thermoplasmatota; class Poseidoniia; order MGIII; family CG-Epi1; genus CG-Epi1. The sequence goes on from JAYYHK010000048.1 coordinate 17,484, forward strand.
CATTTTTAGGAGAATCTACAACTCCATACGCTAATGAAAGAAAATGTGTAGTTTCAGGCAAGCCTACTCACAATAGAGTTTTCTTAGCTAAAACCTATTGATCCTTCACAGTAGAGATATCGAAGTTAGACTTTATATACAGTCTGTGACCTGTTTATGTCCGACAGTAGAATCACTTGTGGTTCAAAACTGTCAGAAAGAGGACGCAACCATGGAACACAGAATAGAAAAAAACGATGAGGGAGTTTCCCCAGTTATTGCCGTTATTTTAATGGTGGCAATTACAGTTGTTTTGGCAGCTGTGCTGTACGTATGGGCAGCCAGTTTCTTAGAACAAGGAGAATCAGCCCCTATAGCCACTTTCTTTGTATCACAAGATAGTGCAAATATATATCACGTAGAAGTGATTAAAGTTAGCAAACAAGAAGACTTACTAGGATTTAGTTACTTCTTGAAAGACGGATCTGGATCGACATTTGTCGGTGGCAACGGCTTCGGTGAAGTTGCTATGCAATTCCAGGGCGGCGAAGAAATGGGTATAGATATGACCTATAGTGGAGATGATGAAGCATTAGAGAGCAGAGCAGCCAACGTCACAAACGACGACGGTAGTCAGTTCCCAGTTCACTTCTCTGACAACGACCGCGATGGCAAATTGTCATCTGGTGACCAATTCTTAGTGTACGGACCAGACCCTGGCCCAGCACAAGATGGTTGGAAACTAGATATCCAATTTGATGCAACCGGAGACATTATTGGCTCCGCTAAATTACTATAAGTAGTTTAGACAGGAAATGTAGCGTTAGGTAGGGGAGTTGTTCCCCTATCTCTCGGTTACGACTTTTTTTACTTTAATTTCTTTACTAGCGAAGCTTTTATTTTATATATTAATCATAATGATTTGGAGTTAGTACAGATAATGAAGAAAATAACCTTAATTTTAATTACATTTATTTTAATTACAGGCGTTTCAGGATCTTATGGTTATTTTGTATACATTTATGATAATGATAGTTCAAGTTCTAAAGGTGCTATAGTTAGAGACGATATAGTAGAAGAAGAGCAATCTGAGGCTTCTCAGAATCAAACAGTAAGTAATGAAACGGAAGATCCTGAAGAAGAAAATTTACCTTTTGAGACGGTTGGAATATTTCGATGCATCGAAGTTGATTCAGAGCAAAGGTGTTGGCAAACACATGAACCCAGCGCCTCCATACTAGGTTCTCCTGTTCCCTTAGTAATTGATTTACACGGTTACGGTTTTAATTCTACCGAGCATAGGAGGATTTCTGACTTTGATGTAATAACAAATGACGAAAACGCTGTCGTTCTATATCCAGAAGCTCTTGATTTTTCGTGGAACTCAGGCTGGTGTTGTGGTGAGTCAGCTAACCAGGAGCGTAATGATTTAGAATTTGTTATTGAGATGGTAGATATAGCGATTAATTTTCATAATATCGATTCTAAAAGAGTGTATGCTACAGGTTGGTCAAATGGATGCGCTATGGCTCAAGCTCTCGCCAACAAGGCAAGCCATATTTTCACAGCAATAGGGTGTATGTCATTCTATCTATTACAGTTACCTGATGACAATTACTCACCAATTCCTATCATTGAGCTTCATGGTGTCCGTGATTCAACTGTTCCGTATGCATTTGATGCCAGTGCTGGCCTAATTAATGGCCAAGTTCCATCGCTTCAAACTGCATCAGGAGCAATTCAAAATTTGAATAATTGGAAGGATATGAATGGTTGCAATGGGCTAGTTCCCGACATAAACGAGCCAGGTACTTTATTCACCGTAGAAGGTTTTAGTGATTGCACAAATAATGCTGAGGTCAGGTTAGTCACTTTGCATCTTCATGGGCATAACCCATACTCAGAAGATGCTAGACAGGAGAGTACTGGACTTTTCCTTCCAGCAAGCAGACTTCCTATCTCTACTTCCCAAATTGCTTGGGATTTTCTTAGTCAATTTTCTAAATAGTTGTACTATGTTCTTTTGGATCTATAGCTAACGTATGCTAATCCACCAACAAGTCCAACAACTACAAGAGCAATCATTCTGAAAGAATTGTCATCGTCATCAGATACTGAGCTGACAGAAATTGTGATAGCCTTTTCGTTATTTGTCGAGTCTACCTCGTTCAAGGTTACAGAGGGGTCAATTGCAACTCTCAATGGGTGTGAGCCCTTTGTAGCAGTCCATGTAGCCGTTACGGTAACTTCTTCATCATCAGTTCCCTCAAAAAGGATAGTAGTTACGTTGAAAGGCTCGTCACCATCATAAAATACAATAGGTACATTGTGAATTCCTGTGTTGTTTACTAGGTTAGAAATTGTAGCAGTTAATGTTACTTCAGTTCCTACTGTAGGAACTTCAGGGTTCCACAATAACTCGGATACAGTAAAGTCAGGACTTTGTGCTTCTATTGGCGTCACACCTATCTCAAATGTATGCGTTACGTCATCGACTTGGTTATCGCTTCCGTCGGTCCAGGAAACAGTAACACTGAATGTTTCTTTTTCATTCACTGTTACAGTTTGATCTGGAGTTATCTTCAATTCAGAAGTTACATTTTCTCCAAAATTAACACCCCATTTGTTTGGAACAAATTCAGCAGTCCAATTACTTGGGATGCTATCTACACTTAGTTCATAGATAGTGTTTAAGTGACCGTTTGAAGAACCGTTGAAATTGAAAGTTACAGTTTGACCCAATGCAACATTAGCTTCGGTTCTATCGACATTAACTTCAATTCCTCTCATCAGTTTCTTTTCGACAGTCTGATTTTGAAGAACACCGTCTTTCTCATCAGTAATATTTGCATTACTATTTAGATTGTAAACATAATCCTGTTCACCAGACAAGTCTTTGTGTTCACTTACTAGGCTGTAAATTCCGTCAGGAACCGTAACATCTAGAATACCATTGTTAACCTCAATTTCAAAGCTAAAATTATCACCGTCCATTTCTATTTCATCGAAATCAATAGTTTCAGAATCTGCTGAAGAAAGATATGTTTCTCTAAAATTAATACCACGATTTAATGACGCATTTAGAGTAAATGCCCCTTCTAGTTCTAATTCAGCTATGTCGACATAACTAGTATCTTCATTTGAATAAATCCAATATTGGTATGCACCAGTGTAAAGGTAGATTTCGTATTCTCCATTTTCGTCGGCCGTGGCATTAAATTGAACATTAGTACCTGCCATGTTCCATATTTCTATTTCTGAATTTGGTAATAAGTCATCGGTATTAGCCACTCCATTGAAATCACGATCGTAAAATACTGTACCTGATAATTTTACTCTCCAATCAGATTCTCTTTTGAATGTTTGTTGTTCTTTTCCAGCTTTAACATTTAGGTTTTGAGCATTCAATTTAAAGCGTTCATTATCTCCATCTTCAAAGTGAGTCATTTCTATTTCATATGTTCTTGGAATCATATCAGAAAGAGTGATAGTTCCGTTCTCATCAGTAGTGAACGTTTCATCGTAATCAGCGAAAGAGTTTGTAAATCTTACATTAGCATTAGAAACAGGTAATTTACTTCCAGTTGCATTATTGTAAGTAACTTCCAAAGTGACGTTAACGGCGGTAGGATCTAACGTAATAGTATATTTGTCAGTGTCACCATCTACTACAAAATTATCTTCGAATAGCTCATACCCTTCAACATCTACTACAACAGAATATAGTCCATTAGGTAAATCAATTTTGCCATAATCTATCGTGGAACCAAATAGCCCCTCGTCGGCAATTGTTTCGGTAATAAATACTATGTTATCTTCAGATTCAAATCGTACTTCTATGGCGTTACCTTGTATTAAATCACCATCAGATGAAGAGATTACTTCACCTCTAAAGTTACCCTCATTTTTTAAGGTTAAATTATATTCTCTAGCGCTATTTATAGTAACGGCACCGAGGAAGCTGTAGTGTTTGCTGCTAACTCCGTCTTGGAAGCTTACGTAGTAGTTTCCTTGTGACAAGCTTCCGGAGTATCCTTCAAACTTAGTGATATCGAATGTAGTAGAATTATCAGAATCACTTACAGGAGTAAAGGTAACCATTCCGTCTTCAGTAATATCATTCAAAGTTGCAAATCCACTAATATCATATTTCTTTTCAGCACTTACATTTCCTAGGTCAAGGTTATCTTGTCCAATTTCAATATCAATTTGACCTAATGCAAAATATCTTGTTCCATTTTCATGGTATGAAAACGAGTAAAGATAATTATCAGGAGGTAAAATTACGTCTGTCAGCATTCCGTCACCATCAGTACTAAAGTTTAGGAAGTATGAAGGATCAGAAATTGGAGAGAATGAAATATCGGCATTAGCAATACCGCTGTTTTCAAACACAAATTTGCCTTGAATGTTTGTAGGAATACGTGCCATTTCTACAATTAATTCTTTCTCAGCATTTAGTTCGAAATCTGTTATCTCTACTCGACTATTATTTGTTTCGGTAGACATTTCATATATTTTTTCAAAGGTATATCCATATTTTTGGGCACTTATTTCATATGAATTTATTGGTAATGTAATCATGATGCTGGGGTCTGAAGCCCATACGTTTAGAGCTCCAGTTGTTTCTCCGTCAAAATTCACTAAGCCTTCTAGAGGAATTTCGTTACCTAAATGCTCTTCATACATTACGATTACTACATCCTGACCATAGTTGGAAGAAAGATTTGAATTTTCATCTTCATCAGTCAAAATTACGGGTTGCAGTGCTACAAGATTTTGCCCATCTCCGCCTATGTGTGCATAGGCATTGTAAATACCTGCAGGCAAGATTAATTCATACTCACCATCAAAAGTACTAGTAGTGGATACGGTCCCACCTGCAGTAGAATCAAAAGTAATTTTAATATCTTCAAATCCTTTTTCATCATCGTCTAGAGTTTTACTTCCATTAACATCTTCGAATAATTTACCTTCAACAACATAACCGAGTCCCATTGCTGCAACAATAGGTAGTGAAATGGTATTACTATCGACGCGTTCTAAATATGCTAAGGTATCATTTCCTTTTTGGTGTAGCGTGAACAAGTCATAAGTTCCCTCTGGCAATACCGTGGCGAAGTAACCATTCTCATTGGTGAATACATTATAGCTATCAACTAAATTTACATTTCTTATTGATATTTGTTCATCAGCTATACCTTGACCAGCATGAGACAAAGTACCTTCAACCCGGAATCCGTTTCTTAATGTAGCCTCATAGCCAAGAGAAGTACCTTTTTCAAGAGTAATATCGACACTATTATTTTGCCAATTAGCAGTATTATCAGCCAGTAATCCTTCATTTTCTAGCCTTAAAGTGTAGTTACCAGGCAATAATTTTTCAAAACAGAAAGAAACTGGGCGATCATCGCCCTCATCTGGACAATCTGAGCCTTGTAGATAATTCTGATTCAAGAAAGTACTTTCTACAAGGCTACCGTTTGTTTCATCATACAATGATACTGTAATTTCAGTATTTCCTATTTCATCAGCAGATAAAAATTGACCCCATATTGTACTTGGCTCTAGAGATTCTGTAATTTCAATGTCTTGGCCTGCACGAGTTGCAGAAGCGCCTAGATAGGAGCCTAGAGTAATTTCGTGTTCTTCAACTACAGTTGTGATTGTATATTCACCTGGAGCTAGGCCTATGAATTCATACTTTCCGTTCGCATTTGTGTTGACAATTGTTTCTACTCCTGAACGGATGTTAGTAGCTTTAATTGGTGTGACTGGCAGAGCTTCGTCTACACTTCCACTAAAAGTACCATCATCATCCATGTCCCAGAATAATCTTCCAGTGATGTTGGTAGGCTCAATTTCAATATCTATGTCAAATGTTGAGTTAACACCAGGGTATCTCATTGCAGCTTCCTCAGAAATATTTACTTTCAATAAATCGTCTGCCGAGGTTCCTGTCAAAATATTATTGCTAACTTTTCTAATTTTTTCATCGTCTGAGGTTAATTCACCTATAGAAACAAATACACTTACATTTCCGGCAACAGACAATACTGAATACTTCCCATTTTCATCAGTAGTAGTGCTGCCATGAGGAATTCCATATTCGTCTAAAATAGTTACATTTGCGTTGGCTACAGGATCACCATTTGGCGTTGAAACTGTACCTTGAATTGTTGCTCCATCGTAATATTTCAACATTCTTAATTGAGTACCTGATGATTTGATTAGCTTGAAGTGAGTCATGTTCCAGCCAGGTGCTGGCATCTTCCCTTCTTGTGCTATTGAACCTGTGATTCCAGGTATTCCATCCGAAATAGGTCGGCCGATATCTGTGGCAGACCATCCTATGAAAGCTCTAAAGAACATAGAGTTCAAAAATTGTTCTTTGTAGACAAGCACATCAGATTCGATAGTTAAAGAAGGGTTTGTCTTTAACAATTCGTTAATTTCATCGGCAGGTAAAGTTTGCCCGTTTGATAAAGTATATTGAACTTCTACATAGTCGTTGATATTGTAATCAGCCAAACTGATAGGTGCGTATAGAATTCCGGTTTGCCCTGGTTTTGGTCCATATGCCATCATTCTAGTATCGGCTGCAAAATATCGAATAGATTTACCAGTAATTTGCTCTACTTCCCAAAGTAAATCTGAAATTGTAGTAATATCCATAGTCATTAGAATTACTTTACCAGCTCTAATTGCAGCATTTCTTTTGTTAACATCTTTTTCGCTTCCGTCAGAATTCTTAGGAATATAATCTTCTGGATTTGCTACGATATGTTCTAGTGCAGAAACATTCTCCTCATTTAGATATCCTTCTAAAATTTTACTTCTAACTTCAGAATTCAGTCTATCAGAGTCTCTACTTACTTCAGTCTCTAGAATCCTGTAAAGAAGGAGCGACATAGCTTCATGTTCAGACTGAGATGCGATGAAATTACCTGCAATTTGGTAACCATATTGGAAATTATCAGCAACAGTAGGGTGCTCACCAATCTCAATTGCCCAGAATCCGTAATCCCACCAAGCCATGAATCCAGGCCTATCTTCTGGAGCTTTTTCAGTATCTTGTTCAGCCAACCACTCAAGACCATCAATCCAATAGTCTGAAGGGAAAGAAGGCCCTGTGTTACCCATGTACCATAACTGGTTCGAGCTTAAGTTAGGTGTATACATACCACCGACACCGTCAGGGTACAGAGTTTCATTGTTTCTTTGGCCGTAATCAAATTCTTCAGGTCTGAAGAAGTCATAACTTAGGAAATTGTAAATATCAGCGTCATGTTCTTTTTTATCTTCGTAGGGAACTCCAGCATCATAGCCATAGAATGTGTTTGGTAGGAATATGAATAAGCCAACGAAAAGAGCAACTAATGGCCTTTTTATTTCGAAGGATTTTCTTAACCCACTAATTCTATCACGGAAACGATATTGGTCGATATCTTGAGCATCCATGTGCCCAATTACCATAATTAATACAATCAAAATAGTTGCAGTTAAAAGTCCAACTAGTACACTTATGGTAAAGAAGAACCAAAATCCGATAGCAGCAGAAAGTAATGAAAGCCAGTAGAACAAGTTTCCACGTTTCCCCCAGTAGCTAGTCCATGTTTGTAATATAGCCGGGAAATCAGCCCATTGAATTATTAGCCAAGTCATCCAACCGCTTATTAGTGAAACAACAGGTGTTGCATTGAAAATAAAACGAACAGCTGACTGAGCCATAAATAAAGACACGAAAGCCCAGATCATTACAAACAGATAGTCTTTCTTCCACACACTTTGGTTGAATAGTTGATATGCCATCCAAATGACTCCGAAGATTGCCAACCAAATTGACACCGGCCCAAATGCAAATACAAAATCTGCAAATTCAGGAGGTTGAGCCTCAGCAATAGTATTGAAAAGTTTGGTTCTTACGAAATATCCTTGTCCACTGAATAGTAAGAATCCGAGTTCAGTGAAAACATATGTTAGTAGCAGGTAGAAGGCAAGGGCAACTAGTGCTGAACTTCCGATTACCAATAGCCAAGGTAAATCTCTAGTTGTCACCATCAATAAAGACATGATAACATAACCAAGCAAAATGTAAGCTGGAGCTTCCCACCAAGTATCGATGAAGCCCAATGTGTGGTAGTAAGGATAGGATAAAATTACAGGTAGACCTAGAGTGATTAATCCTATCATTCCGGTTGTTAAACTATCAACTCGTCTGAACGCATTGATTAACATCTGAAAACCTAAGTAAATAGCAATGATTGCCATAATGTATGGGAATCCTTTCCAACTCATTGCAATCATAGCTATAGTCATACCTGCCAACCCGGCATAACCTAGAGCTAGTTTTTCATTTTTAATCAAATCACTAAAACCTTTCTTAATACTATCAAAATTAGTCCAATCTGAAACCCACTTTCTATCATTAGATACAGTTAAAGCTCTCATAAAGAAAAAGAAAGTAGTAGTACCAAACAAAATTATGTATGAATCGTGATCAGCTAGAGCCAAACTTGAATGACTTACATGACTTGCGTTCACTCCAATTAAGAAGGCTCCAAGAAGTCCCGCTTCTTTACCAAATTGAGCTCTACCAATAGCATAAACAGGGAATACAATTAAAGCACCGTAAATTGCAGGTAATATTTGCATAGCCCACCAAACAGAATCTTCGGTTGAATCGAAAAGAGGTGAGAATATTAATCCAATTATTGCAATAGACCAATCGAATAACGGTGGACGGTTATTATTTGCACCATAAGGATAGTTTAGCATTGGATCTTTCTGCAGATGTTCACCGTTATCAACAACATGATCAACAACGTGTTTGTGGTAGTAAGGGTCACTACCTCCAGTTAATTGGTAGCCGTCTTCAGTCGCAGGTTCAGCAGTCCAAGCGGTTCTAATGTAAAGTGAAAATACAAAAATTAGAACTAGTAATCCTACAGTTCTCCAGTCAACTTTACTGGTTTTTTTAACAAGTCCTACTTTCTCAATACCTGCAGAGGGAGCTCTGCTGATAGAAGGAGTTGGGCGATTCTTGAAGCGACTCTTTACCTTAGAGTCACGTCGACGACGTGTTTGTCTTGCCATTGATGTTGTGTCCTTCCTGCCTCTTTAGAAATCAGAGACGGATTGGGCGCCACTCGGATGGTTATATAAGCTCTGCCCTAAAATCAGCTTTGAATCGTGCTTAAGATGAAGGTTGTATTTCACCAATACAATTTCCAAATCCAATCTTGTAACCTTTTCCTTTACAGAAACCTTTCAAAGTTATAACATCGCCATCTTCCAAGAAAGTTCTTTTTTCACCATTAGGAAGTGTAATTGGTTCTTTCCCACCCCATGCAATTTCTAGCATAGAACCTCGACTGTCTTTGTCAGGTCCGGAGATAGTTCCACTTGCTAATAGGTCCCCTGTTCGTAAATTACAACCCGTGATTGTATGATGCGCAATCTGTTGAGCCATATTCCAATACAAATAGTTGTAATTTGTTCTAGATATTACGCAGGATTCATTCATTTCTTTAGTTTGCAAGTGTACTTCTAGTTCAATATCAAAATTGTGATCATTTTTATTTTTTAAGTAGTCAAAGGGTTCAGGTTCTTGCTTTGGGCTCTTACATCTGAACGGTTCCAGAGCTTCTAGAGTAATTATCCAAGGAGATATAGACGTTACAAAGTTTTTTGCTAGAAAAGGTCCTAGTGGGATATATTCCCATGTTTGAATATCTCTTGCTGACCAATCGTTAACTAAAGATAATCCAAAAACATGATTTTCAGCTTCATCTACGGGAATAGGTTCTGAAAGTAAATTGCCTGAACCAATCAAAACCCCCATCTCAAGTTCAAAATCTAGTCTTTTACAATCACCAAAAACAGGCTCATCAGAATTTGGTGGCTTGGTCTGACCTTTTGGCCTAACAATGTCAGTTCCACTTAGCACAACGGACGAGGCACGACCATGATATCCTACAGGAATATGGAGCCAATTCGGCATCAAAGCAGCGTCAGGCCCTCTGAACATTGTTCCAACATTTGTGGCGTGTTCTCTAGATGAATAAAAATCAGTATAATCTCCAACATCAACTGGCAATTCCATGTTGACGTTTTCCTTTGGAATTACGGCGATTTTTCTCAATTCTTCGTTGTCACGTAGCATAGGATTATCTTCACTTAAGACTTCACTAATTTTCATTCGGGTCTCTTTCCATGCTTTTCTTCCCATTGACATAAATGCGTTCAATGTAGGTTCATGGAAAATTTCAGCATCTTCTATTTCAGTACCTTCAAAGATTCCAGCGTCATCCAAGTGGGCTAAATCAATTACGAAATCACCAATTGCAGTTACAACATGCAAGTCTCCGCCTTCTTTTGGGCTACAGACTCCAAAAGGTATATTCTGAATAGGGAAATCAGAATTTTCGTCTACATTTATCCAAGATTTTAGATTTGAATCGTGTGTTTTGTCCATTACATCCATCCTAATTGTTTTAAGTCATCCATGGGCTCTTGAAAAGAGCAACTGCCAAATGAAATTCCATTATTTTGTCTGCTTTTTTCAATTGTTTCATTCCCAATTTCAAATCTGGAATCACGATCATCTCCCACCTTCCATACCATTTTATCTTCTAAAAATTCAAAGTCGTCTTCGTTTTGGCAATCAATCATGTGTGCCAATAAAATAAACATTCGAAATTTTTCTTGTTCATTTCCAGGTTTAGGAAATGTCGTAGCGAATGCACTAGCACTAAACATATTTATGAATCCATGCATTTCAGTATCGTATTCGTTTGAATGATGTCTCAATGGATGATGTAATCCTGCAGTAAATTTGAGAGGAACATTGTAGATGCTACAATTTTGTATCATCGCAGCGACCTGTTCAACAGATGGAAAAGCCTCTTTCACAATTCCTCCACACCTGATCTTTATTCCCGTATTACCTAGAGTTGAAATCATTTTAATTGTTGGTGTAATTTTTTCATCCCATTCCCCATCATCTTCATTTGTAGCATAATTTATCCCAACATACGGCAGCTCAGGAAATTCATGGTAATGTTCAAGATTGTTTGAATTTAGAATTTCAATAACACTTGTCATTGTATTTTTTGAAGGTGATGTGGAAGGTAGTTTAGTTTCTATGACTTCAATTGAAATTTTTCCCTTATGTTTTTCTCTGTAATCATTAATCATATCAATTTCTTTTTTGGTTTGGTGAAGAAATTCTCTATCTGAATTAGTTTGTCCACCCAAAACAGACAATTTTAATGTTCCAATCCCGTCAAACTTTGGAATGAATTCTTCTAAATCTTTTAGTTGGGATACAGGCATGATAAATCTTCCTAGAATCCATTTTTTATTATCTTTGAAATGAGAAATATACTCAGCTACAGCCTCATTCAAAGGTAACTTGGCAGGAGGAAATAGACCAGCATAGTCTATCAACCCATTCATGAGTGTTTGAAGACTATTTTTCATCTAATTTATTCGCCTAGAGCGTCTTTGTAACCTTCACCATCGAGCCAGGATTTTGAATAATCAGGATCTTCAACTTTTAGAGCATATTTAGCAACTTTTAGTGGATAATGAGTGTCAACCATCACAGCTAACTCATCGGTCCATTTTGCTCCGATAGATGCTTCATATTTTCCAGGATGAGGGCCGTGTGTCAAACCATCAGGATGTAAGGTCATTGACCCAAATTCCACACCTTTTCTAGACATAAATTCCTTTGAATCGTAGTAAATAACTTCATCAGACATAATATTTGCATGATTATATGGTGCAGGAATTGCATTTTTGTCAAAATCAAACGGTCTAGGGCAGAATGAGCAAACTACAAATCTGTCACTAGCAAATGTTTGATGAACGGGTGGAGGTTCATGGATTCTACCAACAATAGGCTCAAAGTCATGTATGCTGAACGCAAATGGATAGTAATATCCATCCCATCCAACAACATCACAAGGATGGTGTCCTAGAGTTACTTCCGTGAATCTGTTTCTTTGTTTCACAATAATCTTGAATTCACCTTTTTCATCGTGAGGAACTAATTCATCAGGTCCTCTGAAATCACGTTCAGAATATGGGCTCCTCTCGATGATTTGGCCGTATTCATTTCTATATCTTCGAGGAGTTCGAACTTCACCAGGTGATTCTACAATCAAAAGCGAGTGCTCTTCGTCATTCATTACATATTTGTGCAAAATACCTCTTGGAATCACTAGGTAGTCTCCAGAGGAATATTTCATATTTCCAAAAGCAGTCTCTAGAGTTCCACTTCCTTGACTAACGTAAATTATTTCGTCACCCTGGGCATTTCGATAATAATAATCATCATTTTTGTCAGGATAGCACATCATCATTACAACATCGTTGTTGAACAAGAAAGGTTTTCTGTCCATAATTGCGCTTCCCCCCTTATCAGCTCTATTTGTGTAAAAATGCCTCATTCTGAGACTTTTATCGTCGTCTTCTTCAAGTGTAAAACTTCCGATTTCTTTAGTCGATAAAACTTCTGTGGGTGGATATATGTGATACAAAAGTGAAGAAGGACCAACAAATCCTTTGTTTCCTTTTAATTCTTCATGGTATATATTTCCATTATCATCTCTAAATACTGTGTGTCTTTTCTTAGCTACTTTTCCTAGTTTATGATATCTGTGCATTACAGGTTACCTCTCTCTGCTTGGTGTCTTTCAATTGCTTCAAATAATGCCTTAAAGTTTCCAACTCCAAAGCCTCTCGATCCTTTTCTTTGTATAACTTCGTAGAATACAGTCGGTCTATCCTCTACAGGCTTAGTGAATAACTGCAGTAAGTATCCCTCATCATCTCGATCAACTAGTATTTTCAATTTGCGGAGGACTTCGATGTCTTCATCGATTGCTCCGACTCTATTAGTCAAATCTTCATAGTAAGTATCTGGAACTTCTAAAAATTCAACTCCGTTTTCTTTCAGTTTTCCAATGGTTTTGATTATGTCGCTTGTTAGTAAAGCGATATGCTGGACACCAGCCCCATCATAGAATTCTAAGTATTCATCAATTTGTGATTTTCTTTTGCCTTCAGCAGGTTCATTGATTGGGAATTTGATTCTTCCATTGTCACTTTCCATCACTTTAGACATCAGTGCAGAATATTCAGTGGAAATATCATCATCACTAAAGGCTTGAATTTGTGAGAATCCCATCGTGTCTGCGTAGAAATTAACCCAATCTTCCATTTTGCCTAATTCCACATTACCGACGATATGATCAATAAATTTTAATCCAACGTTTTCACCTTCGATTTTGCTTTCTACGAATCCAGGTAAAAAGGGTCCATCGTAATCATCGTGGGAAATGAAAGAGTGAACAGTTTCTCCGTATGTATAAATTGAAGCTTTGGTTATACTTCCGTTGTCATCACTAATAGTTTCAGGTTCTTTAGCACTTTTCGCTCCACGAGCTACACATGCTTCGTAACATGCCTTTGCATCATCAACGTGAAACGCAATATCCTTTACACCATCACCGTGCCTTCTAATGTGCTCAGATAATTCATTATTTCCGTTGAGTGGGGTGGAAAAGACCATTCGTATTCGGCCCTGCTCTAGAACGTAACTAGCTTTCTCTCTGTCGCCTGTCTCTAAACCAGAGTATGCAATTTGATTATATCCGAATGCTTTTCGATAGTAGTAGGCAGCTTGCTTTGCATTACCCACATAAAACTCAACGTGATGTACAGCTTTAAGTGGAACTGGGTCTTTACTCATTATTTTCACATCTCAGGAACAATTTTCCTTTGTTAACTATGAGCAAAAAAAGTGCGCATTATTAAAGTCTTCTTCAAGAATTATCTTGGAAATAAGTTACCCAATTGTAAGTGTAGGAAAAATCAGAAGTTGGATCGTTTGATTCAAATGTTATTTCCCAATCTCCTATCATTTCACCTTCGCTTGTTTTGTATTCTACATACTGTGGTTGAGCGCCAAGAAGATAATCTTCTTCAAAAACAACACCAGAAGGGGATGTTATTGTAACTGTTACATCTTCCTGAAATGGCAATGCACTTTCTCCAGTCAAATTAATGTAAATGTTCACGCTTTCAACATATGGGTTCACAGAAGATTCAACATTTTCGTCGCCTCCGCCTCCTACGTCCCCATTTCCACTTTCTTCATGATTAATGCTAATTTCTTGGAAAGCTATACTTTGCCGATTTTCAGCATCTTTTGCAGTTAAAACAACAAAATAAAGTCCACCTTGAGACCAATTATGCTGTACTTTTTCACCTGTAGCAGTGTTTCCATCTCCAAAGTCCCACTCATATGAAACGAAAGCACCTTCTGAGTTTGAAGCGTCAAATTCGAAAACTTCGTCACTCCAGCCTTTAGTGATAGAGGCATCTATGTCAGCATTCAACGTCACAGGTTCAGTTCCTACTATCCTTGGCCCAACAATCTGCCAGACAATCAAGAACAGAACAGTAATTGCTAAAAGACTGACAAGTCTATCAACAATTTCTTCTTTTCTTTCAGCAGTCATGCTACTTCGAACTTTGTCTAGCATTCCTGTTACACCATCAGCAAAAATGAATCCACCGTCCAGAGGAACTGCAGGAAGTGCGTTTGTTAATCCGACCATCAAATTTAACCAGAAAATCCAATAGAAAGAATTGGCTAAAATCCAAAAGACACTGTCTGGAATAATTCCGACAATGCCAGTAGGTGCAAATAGTGCAGTAAAGTGTTCAGGGAATGGTTGTAACTTTTGGAAAGGTAGGGTGATGTATTGTAACATACCTCCAGCAGAACCTCCGGGATTAGCCAGACTGTCGGCGACAACTTCAGGATTAACTACAGCAATACCCATGAATCCCTTTCCAGACATCCATGTTTCGTAATTATCTGGATAATATTTGAGATAATAACTACCTTTATCTGACAAAGTTACTTGATAAGTTTCAGGAGTTCCTTTGTTGAGCACAGAGACATTAATCACTTGACCCGCATATGTCTCATTCATCACATTTGTAAAATCTTCAGAATTCAAGATTGTCTGATCGTTAACTTCAGTTATCAGCATCCAAGGTTCAAGTCCGGCTTCCTCTCCTCCATAATCTAAAACGACACTAGCGGAAAGTACTCCATCACTAGAAGGTTCTAGGGACGCAACCATAACAGATGAGAATAGGAAAGAGAAAATTATTGCAATGACCATATTACTTCCGGGTCCTGCAGCGTAGAGTCTCATACGTTCCCATTTTTTCATGCTTTTCATTTCCTCTTCATCGGGTTCTACGAAAGCACCTACGGGGAAAAAGAACATCAATAATCCTAACGCTTTAACCTTGACATTTGCAACTCTGCTCAAAATTCCGTGACTGAATTCATGAACTACCATAGCGATTACTAATGCTAAAATACCATACCACAAAGGAATTACAGGGTTTAATCCAGGCAACCCAATCATCATTTTAGGGGAGACAGATGCACTTTTTGGAATCTGCCAAGCTAATGTTGCCTGCCATAATAGCAGTAGAAACATAAAAATCATAATAAGGAAAACAGTTACTACCCAAACATCGCCAACTCTTTGCCAAAATACAGTTTTCTGAGAGACTTTTTCTATGAATTCTTTACCCCAATCAGTTCTCCACATTAGGAATGATCGGCCCCAAACCAGTTCCATATTGTATTTCTCTAAGTAGCCTTCATTATCTGCCCATCTAGCTCCAGTTACCCAAGCTATTAGGAATAAAGCAAAGGTGTACCATCCCAGAAAGAAACAGAAAGTTAGTACCAGCAAAAACTGACTATGTCTACGAATATGGGATTCGATGGGCATCCCAGTTAATGTAGGTTCAATTTTCTCTTCTTCCTCAGCCACGTATTGTACTCCACACGGGGCTTTATTTAACCTCCATTATGGAGCACAATGGCCAAGAAGAAAGGTAAACGTGAAGAAGGCTTCACATTTCCAGAATTCGATAAAGAGGAATTTCGTCAGAAAGAATTGAAAGATTCCAAGGTCATTTTGTTTGCAGTTTTCTATGCATTTACCATGGCAGTGATTTCCTATTACCTTGTTAGAATGACAAGTCTTGAAAGATCAGTAATGATTTTTGGATTCATCGCACCTTTTGGGTTGATTAAGATTTTACCACTTATTTTTGATACTAGTGATTTCGAAAGAAAGAATTGGTTTGGTCCAATGTTTATGTCTTTTTTAGCCTGGTTGGGTTTATTCATATTGTTCTCAAATCCGCCTTTTAACGACATATCAAATCCTGAGTTTGGCGTTAATGAAATCTATGTTGAAGAAGATGGAAACTGGAATTTA
The DNA here is from genome assembly GCA_036148495.1 of Thermoplasmatota archaeon. GTDB lineage: Archaea > Thermoplasmatota > Poseidoniia > MGIII > CG-Epi1 > CG-Epi1. The sequence goes on from JAYYHK010000048.1 coordinate 33,794, forward strand.
ACTACAGAAATCAATTCAGGAGAACCATTCATTTTTATTGTATCAGTTAAAGATAATTGGAAGGTTGATAAGGTTCAGATTAGTGCTAACAAAGGAGGTAGTGGATTTATGATGGCTACACCTATGACTAAATTAGAATCTGATAATTCTTTCAATATTTCTGGGGAGCATAGATATTTTTTCCATTTTGAGGATGGATTAGATGCTGAGGCTTATCTTTTCACGTTTGTAGCAGAAGATGAAGAAGGAAACAACTCTGTCAGAAAAACTAGTATTTCCGTAGTTTAGAGTAATTTTTGTTGAATTTCGTGTAGCTTTTCTAAGGCTTGTAATGGAGTTAGGTTCATCAAATCCATTTTCTTAATTTCATCAATTACCGGGTTTTCTTTAGTTTCAGTTCTACCTCCGAAGTCAGTAGAGAAAACAGATTGAACAGGTCCA
>JAYYHK010000049.1:0-10626 GCA_036148495.1 Thermoplasmatota archaeon
GAAATCCTCTTTGTCTCTGTTCAGAGGTATTGTACAATCAAATCCGACTTTCACAGTTTCACGTGTTTGAGGATTAGAACTGGGGTCTAAAGACGAGCCTTTAACTCCGGTCTTTACAACGATTCCCTTATCGCCTTGAAATCTTGTTGCCATAGCCCATTCAACTGCTTGCGGATTTGTAATATCAATATCTGAGTCTACAATCCAAACATGTTTCATTGATTCATGTCCTGCAAATGCTGCGTTAATAGCTTTCAATCCATCATCTTCGTTTTTCTTGTTAATGGCAACAACACCATGCAGCCATGAGCCTCCACCGTGTGTCATAAAAACGTCGTGACAATCAACTACTTCATTCACTTTGTTATAGATAGTTGGTTCTCTAGGCATCCCCATGAGGACTTTGTGTTCAGGGCCACTTGGCAATAAAGCATGAAATATTGAATCGTCCCTGACAAAGATTTTCTTGATTTCAATTACAGGTCCTTTTCTAACAATGTCAGGCGTTTCTGTTAGATCAAGGAAAGAGCCTTCATCATGTAGTTCACCAGTAAATTCACATATCATTACTACTTCTGATTGAGGAACCATATGGCCACCCACCTCAATAACAGGAGAATCAGCAAGTGCATTTGCTACAGCCATTTCGTCGTTCTCAATTTCAAAAGAGGTAGCTGATCCAAGTAAAACAGGTACAGAAACACCATTGCAGTAGGCGAATTCTTTCAATCCTCTATCCATATATTCCTTGAGATGCCTGTCTAAAATTCTCATTACCATGTGCTTACTATCAATTTTCATAGCTCTGTGGAAAGAAATATTTCTTCCATGTTCGTCATCATGAGCAACAGCCATTGCTGAAGCAATGTAAGGACCTCCGTCTGTTGTTTGGTGAGTCAGTATCGGTAAATTATCTAGTGAAGCCTCGATTTCCTTGTAACTGTCAGTCTTGACAGTCTTAGGCTCACTTAGGTTGTTAATAGCATTAGAAATTTTTGAGATAATCTCATTTGGGCCGCATTCAAGGGCTAGTGCAACTAGCTCCCGGCTAGAACATATATTGGTGATACAAGGTAGAACACTTCCCTTCACGTTTTCTAAGTACAACGGAGTGTCTCCAGCATCTTCCATTAAAGCTGCGACTTCATAAACTGGATCAACTTCTTTCGTAACTCTTTTGAGTTTCCCGTTTTTCTCTAGCAAATCAACAAATTCTTTTAGATTCATTAATTCTCACCAAACGTAGTCTGGTACGCCCTATATCCGGCTTCTGTTATCTTTTCGCATATTTCTTTTTGTTCTTTTACGCTATCTGCTAGGGCAACCATGTTACCGCCACCACCACCGCCGGTTAATTTTGCACCCAATGCTCCCGCATCTAGACTTACACCAACTAGTTTTTCTAATTCTCGGTGACCTACGCCTATTTTATTCAACAGTTCATGGTTTTTGTTCATTAATTCACCTACAGCCTCTTTGTCTCCATCCTCGATTGCTTTCTTTCCGCCCATAGTAACATTTTCAATTTCATCAAAATAACCGTTCATTAGGTTTGGATCTTTATTCAATAAGTCTCTTACATTTCCTACGGTCTCTTTAGTTGATGATTCAATTCCAGTGTCTCCAATTACGAGATAAAAAGTACGGCCTGAATCAAAATTAACAGGCTCTTGTCCTTTGATAAAGTAGACTGGAGATTCGTATGCAACTACTGTATTATCAATTCCACTAGGTGTTCCATGGACAATTTTTTCAGCATCAAAAACAAGTTCAGATATTTGATTTTTCTCTAGGTCTACTCCTAAGTAATTTGACAAAGCTTTGCAAACAGCTGTTGATGTAGCAGCACTACTTCCCATGCCAGAGCCTTGTGGTAATTTTGAAGTTAAGTTTATTGTTAAATTTGGTTCACTCTGCTTTGTTTTAGACAGTAAAGTTTGAGCTAGTACACTAAATTGGCTAGTTTTATTTTCAAGTCCTATTTTTTGGTTAAGGTCTAGTGCGTTAATTGTCAACTTTCCCTCACCTGGTTCGCTCCAAGCACTTGCTCTCATGCCACTTACGGGGATCGCTATCGCTGGCTTGCCATATACTACAGCATGCTCACCGAATAGAATAATTTTTCCGGGTGCAGAGAATGAGTTTTTCATACTATTATGGAAATATGTGTACTTATACGCTTATCTGTCGTCAATTATTTACGTTAGGCAGTTAACCAAAGCTTATAAGAATCCCCAACCTGGGGAATGCTATGGATAGAATAGTAGTGGGAATAACCGGTGCTTCTGGAATTCCTTACGGAATTCGCCTTTTAGAAATCTTAAAGGAATTTGATGTTGAGATTCATTTAACTTGCAGTGATTCAGCTTCTTTAGTCAATAAGCATGAAGGTGATGGACGAAGCTGGAAGGATGTATTATCACTAGCAGATGTAGTTCACGATAGCAAAAATTTGGCAGCAAGTATTTCTTCAGGCTCTTTCAAAGCTAAAGCAATGGCAGTGATTCCTTGTTCAGGCACTACACTAGGTAAGCTTGCAGCAGGAATCTCTGATAATTTAGTTACAAGATCTGCTTTGGTGATGCTTAAAGAAAATAGACCTCTAATTTTGGTTCCCAGAGAAACACCTCTAAATACAATTTATATTGAAAATATGTTAACATTGTCAAAAGCAGGAGCGCTTATGGTACCAGCATCGCCTGCGTTTTACAATAAGCCTAAAACGCTTGACGACAATATAAATTTTATAGTTGGAAGAGTTCTAGATTTACTTGGTTATGATTCAGATATATTTTCTCGCTGGGAAGGAACTGAGTGATTGCAGGTAACTGCAAAAAATGTGGAAATTTAGCGACAAATAGCTGTAAAGGCTGTTCAGATCTTTTATGTAAAGGTTGTTTTCAAAATCATTCTTGTAAGCCTTTGAGTTTTTAGTACCCTCTTTATTGAGATATTAATGAACCCTCAAACCATTACTTTGGGAAATAGTGAAATTAGAATTTTGTCCACCGTAAAGGGTTTAGTTTCAGAATCAGATATTGTTGAGAGTGAAATAGAGTCTTTTAATCCTGATTTAATAGCGCTCGGTATAGGTCCGGAAGAAGTTAACGGTACTAGAGAATGGGACGGTGAGCCTTACGATATGTCTGGATGGGATGAAATTTATGGCTTAAGTTTACGTAAAATTGTTGGAGATAAAGGTGTAAAGTTACCTCCTCCTTCATTTAGTACGGCAATCAAGGTCTCAGATTCTAAAAAAATAGATGTAATTGGTATTGATATGGATGAAGAATCGTTTACAGAGGCTTACACAAAAAATATTTCTACATGGCAGTTATTCAAAAGAGGGAGATTAGAAAAATCAATGTCAAAAGCAGGTATTGAGGGTAAGACTCCCGAGGAAATTGCTTTGAATATGGAATCTTCAATTAGAGAACTATCGGGTTTTGCTAAATTAGAAAGTGCGAGAGTAAAGGCTATGCTCACTAATTTGCGTATTCAATCAGAAACTCGAAAGAAAATTTTAGCTATCATTGAGATATCTAATGTTTTAGAGTTGGTTGGAGAACTAAAGCAGGAAAGCTAATAACCTGTAGACAACAGTATCTCAGTACTGGGCTCGTGATGTAGCTTGGAAACATGCTGGGCTTCGAACCCAGATCCGGGGGTTCAAATCCCCCCGAGCCCGCCATCTATTTCGGACGAATGATATCCCACGCTTCATTCAATGAAGCATACTTTCTTCCGCCTAATCTGGCAAGGGGGTCGATTTTTGCAACATCTGGTTTACCATTTTTATCTAGAATAGAGTCATCAATGTGTATTCTGATAATTTCAACGAGAATCATATCACTTGGTGTGTTTCCAACTTCTATATGACGATATAATTTCCCTTCCATTGCAATGTGAGCTTTTTCGATTCTTGAAGGTTTTACGTCTGTAGATTTTAACTTACTTATTCCAGCCATCTCAAACTCATCGTTTTCAGGAGGTAGGTCAGCTGAAGTCATAACCATTTTTTCAGATAGTTCAACACTGGTCAAATGAATAACACATTCTTTTGTGTCTAGTAAGTTCTGAGCAGTATCTTTGTGTATTCCTTTCCTCTTTCCTATTCCTAACGAAACTATAGGCGGGTTTGCTGTTACGCCACCATAGAACGAAAACGGAGCTAAATTATCTATCCCTTTTTTAGAGATAGTTGATACCCAGGCAATAGGTCTGGGAATTAATATTCGATAAAAGATACTAGTTATCTCTTTTAGTTCAGTATCTGCGATTTTTATTTCCATATTATTCGAATTTAGGTTCTCTTTTTTCTAAAAATGCTTTGATTCCTTCTACAGCATCCCCACTATTTCCGCTGACTCGGTTCTTTTCACGCTCTCTTCTAAGTTCTTCATCTAATGACAAGCTATCTGAATCAAGGAGAAGTTTTTTTGTTTCTGCTAAAGCTGTTTTTGGTCCTGCAGCAATTTCCTTCGCCATTTCCATAGTTCTTTGTTTGAGTTGCTCATCACTTACAACTTCATGCACCAAACCCCATTCCAGCATTTCTTTAGAGTTTAGAGTCTTACCACCAAAAAAGAGAGCTTGAGTTTTTCCAAGACCAATTAATCTTGGAAGAATGTATGTTGCACCTCCTGCAGGCACAAAGCCTCTTTTGAAATGTGCACTCAAAATCATTGCAGATTCTGAAGCGATTCGATAATCGCCGGCTAAGGCAAATCCTAAAGATCCACCAGCAACAACTCCATTAAGTGAATTAATGACCGGTTTTTCCATTCTTAAGATTGTAGAAAATATAGAATGTATTTGCTCTGTTAAGTCATAAAATAAGTCACCAGCTTTAGGTAAATAGTCTCCCATTTCATCGACGTCTCCACCCGAAGAAAAAGCTCTTCCGTTTCCAGTTATTACTAAGCATTGGACGGATTTATCGTTAGCAGCATTTTTTACGGCTTGATTTAGTTCTATTGCCATTTCCAAATTCACGGAATTTAATTTTTCAGGTCTGTTTAAGACTATAGTTCTTATGCTATCTTTGTTCTCAATTATTATAGTCATTTCTCTTCCTCGAAGTTGCTATTGCTAGTAAAGTTAGACTAGCTGAAATAAGGCCGATTGATGGCGTGTTTCCATCTTCGGGATTTTGCATTGAAGTCAGATTCATGCTAATTAGAGTTAAATCTGCTTCTTCACCTTCATGGATTAGCCTATTATACTGCAGTAAGTTAGAATTTTTGGATATAGTTATTTTTTGATTTCTTTCAACTTTTTCGATTACTTCACCCCCACTAGTTACGTTGTAAGCTGCACCCCAGCCTATGTTCTGTACAGTTACAGAATTGTAAGTTTCATCAATAATCTGCAAGTGTCCACCTACTAGCTCCAAATTTTCCCATGCTAGGTCATATGTCAGAAGTTCATTACTCAAAGCGCCTCTGATTGTCGTTGATATAATTGGTGACCATTGCATATTATCGACTTCAATTATAAGACTTAGTGCAGCTCTCGCACCATAGCCCCATGCTATAGATTCTCCTGCACCTCCGGGATCTCTGTAAGTCAGTCCAGAAACATTAGCCGATTCGTTTAAGAAATATTCATATAAATCCCAATCAGCGATAGGGACCGCGTATTCTCCAGTAATTTTCCATGGTAGAACAATATCGTTTGAGCCTGTGTGTGCCGAGAAATAGACATATAAATTCATGTTACGCATCATTTCCATATTGATCTGTGTTTCAATTTCACTTCCTTCACTTGGTCCTCGATATGTTCCAGATGCTGGACACGATCCCCTAGTATCGCTAGTACCGTACATACCCCACATGTAAGGATAATTTCGGTTAAGGTCAACACTGTTCCAATTATTTCTGCAATCTATGAAATACCCATCAGGATTAACCGAAGGAGTTACAACCAATCTTTTACCTTCAAGATATGAAGGATCTGCAGCACTTCTTTCGAGAACGTCCTTTAGGAAAAGGAAAGAAGCTTCAGCGGACATCCCTTCATTGCCGTGATGTGTTCCATCGACATACATCGTTGGTAATGCGTTTAACTCTTCGTCGGTTAACTCTGTAATATTAAGAGCAACATCAACAGAAAATATTTCCAAATCCAGCCCTGTACTCATTCCTTGCTCAGAATATATTGCAATATCTGGGTATTGACTAGCCAATTCCTGAGTATCATCTTTCATGCTATCGTATGTATGCAATACTTCTACAGCTTCACCTGATTGAGCCGTAAAAATCAAAAATGCAAACGCTAATAATGATAATGTATACCTCACAGTTGTGGGTTAGCAAGCATTTGTAATAAGTTTTTCTCCAATAAAATATTAATACTAGTACTTTTCCTAGACAAGGGTGTTATGATTAATGACGATGATGGAGATATAGAGGGCTTAAGTGATGGTAACGGCCTTACAAACGGTAACGGCATAACTAATGGGAATGGTTTAACAGACGGTAACGGCATAACTAATGGGAATGGTTTAACAGACGGCAACGGTATAACTAATGGGAATGGAATTAAGGACGGTAAAGGTGTAGGCGGTTATTCTAAGATAGAAATTTCACGCGATAAAAGACCACTACGAAGATCCTTAGCAGCGATTCTGATAGCATTATTGCTGGGTGGAGGATGTATTTATTATTTGAATGAAGAATCATCAAGTAGAGAGAGCATTGAAATTGATGGTAACGTAGGAGATTGGGCAGAAATCGAAACTCAAGAATTGGTAGTAGAATCCTCAAATTCAAATATTGATTTAGAGGCAGTAGCAGTTTCTGAAGACGAAATATATTTATCAATACTAACAGTTACTAAAGAGCCTCTTTTCTTTTCTCCCGATGGTCATACTTTAAGAATATTCTTAGACACTGATGACTCTTTTGAAACTGGATATTTCATTCCAGGAATGGGCGCAGACTATTTGGTAGAAGTATTTGGGCAGAAGAGTCCAGCCAGCACCAATGTCACAATTTTAAGTTCCGTCCTTTATTCTTTCGATGATAGCAGAGAAAGCAATGATTGGAATTCTTTTTTTCCTATTGCTAATGTTGAGGCAGCAGCCCTTTCCAAGCACACTGAATGTAGGGTTTCTTTGTTTGATATATCATCTACACAATCCTCTCCTAAGAAAATCGCTTGGCAAACTTCAGATGGTCAAGAATCTACGGATATCAGTGAGATTATCCTGGGCATCAATACAGAAAATATTGTACTAGAAGAAGCTAAATCATCTCTTCAGAGAGATCCAGAAATTCCTTCATCAAGTAATCTGTTAATTGACGGCCATTTTGATGATTGGGAATCTATAGAAAAATACCAAGATAGTGATTGGAATGAATATCAGAACTCTCCATCTGTGACAGAAAATCCTAATGTTGATATTGAAAGATACAAGGGAGTTTCAGATGGCTTGAACTCTTTTTTCTATCTTAAAGTTTATGGAGAAATGTTGGGTGGTTCCATTGTTCCAATGGCAACTGCAAAGCAAATTCCAGTTGATTCTTACACTTCAGGCAGCGGGTTGAGCACTGTAACTCCAATTACAGGATCGTCTAATTTACCTGAGAAGATTGGTGAAGATACGATTTATATCTTTTTAGATACTAATACTTCGTATTACTTTGGTTTTGAAGTTAACCATACTTTTCATGCTGATAATCTAATTGAGATTAGGGGTCAGAACGGTTTGATTAATTCTGCAAAATTATATAATTTTATAGGTAATGATTCATCAGAGTGGTTATGGCAATTTCAAGAGAATGTGTTGGCAGCATCATTTGGCAATGAATTAGAGCTCAGTATTCCAAAAATAGAAGATACATTCAAAGCATATTATCATTTAGTATCATGGGATGATTCAGAAGATTTCTCAAATGGTTTTTGGGTAGTGGACCAATTCGGTTCGAGAACGACTCCAGCTTGGACTGAGCACACCATAAATGGAAATTATGATGCAGCTTGGGACGTATATGCAATTGACTTAGATAGAGATGGAGATATGGATGTGCTAGGTGCTGCTGCAGGTACTTCTCAAGATATAAGTTGGTGGGAAAATGACGGTAATGAAAGTTTTACAAAGCGTTTAATTTCAAGCAGTTATCCTGGTGCAAACTCGGTTTTTGGTTTGGATTTAGACAAGGATGGGGACGTAGATGTAATTAGCACAGGCTCTGCAAGCGGTGATGATGTCACTTGGTGGAGAAATGACGGAACTCCCTCAGATGGTGGCTGGACTGAATATACTATTGACTCATCTTTTGAAGAAGCTTGGTATGTGCGTGCAGCAGATATTGATGAAGATGGTGACATAGATGTTGTAGCTGCCGGAAAAGGTTCTGGCGGAACAACAGGTAAAATTAAATGGTATGTTAATGATGGGTCTCCAGACAATGATGATTGGGCTGCAGTAAATATTGATGGTAATATTGATGATGCTATGTGTGTTCGAATTGTTGACATGGACCTTGATGGTGATTTAGATGTTTTAGGTTCTGCAGCAGGAAGCAGCGATCTCATAGCCTGGTGGGAAAATGATGGTACTCCCTCTGGTGCAGATTGGGCTCAAAATAATATTGAAACAAGCTACAATGAAGCTCATGCAGTTTTCGCGGCAGATATTGACAGGGACGGAGATATAGATGTAGTAGGAACCTCAGGTGGAGTAGGAGATAATACCGATAGAATAGATTGGTTTGAGAATGATGGAACTCAAAGTTTTACGAAACGAACTATAGACTCAACATACGGAAATGCTTGGGGAGTGTATGTCAAAGATTTAGATTATGATGGCGATCTTGATGTTTTAAGTTCAGCCAGTGGGGCAGACGATGTTACTTGGTGGGAAAATGATGGTTCTCCTTCAGATGGAGGTTGGACCGAGCATACTATTGAAGGAAACTTTGATGGTGCTAGGCATGTTTATGCTGAAGATGTAGATTCAGATGGAGATATAGATGTTCTTGCTGTAGCAAATATTGGAGATGATATTACTTGGTGGGAAAATACCGCCAATTTTGTACTAAATCCTACTTGGACATCTAGAGATATCAATACTGCAGCTAGTGGAGCTGAAGCAGTTCATGTTGGGGACATTGATGGAGATGGCGACTTGGATGTTGTTGCTGCATTATACAATGATAATCAAGTAGCATGGTATGAAAATGATGGAACTCCATCAGATGGGGGATGGACGCATCATATTGTTAAAGATTACAGTGGCAATGGCATAGAAGATCTTTTTGTAGCTGATATGGATGACGATGGTGACTTGGATATAATTTCAGCTGATGGAAGTGGTGATAAGATTCTTTATCATATTAATGATGGAACGCCAGGCAATGGAGCATGGACCACAAACACAGTAATTAGTGGTTCTGATGCCGATGGAGCTATGTCAGTTCATGTAGCAGATATTGACTCTGATGGAGATTTGGACATTGTTGCAGCATTATTTATGACAAGTCATGTAGTTTGGATTGAGAATGATGGTTCACCCAATAATGGTGGCTGGACCTCACATGATGTGGTTTCAAGTTCCAGTAGTAAAGAATCATATGATGTAACAGTAGCAGATATTGATGGAGATGGTGATCTAGATATTCTTGAAGCAGACCAAACAAACAAAATATATTGGTATGAGAACGATGGAACTCCTGACGATGGCACCTGGTCAATGACCAAAATTAAAGGAGGATTAACAGATGCTCACGTAGTTGCTACGGCAGATTTGGATAATGATGGAGATATTGATGTAATTTCAGGTGCATATACGGCTAACAAAGTTTCATGGCATCTTAACGATGGAACTCCAGGAGATGCTGTTTGGACAACTTATGAAATTGGTACTCCAACTAAGCCAACATCACTATTTCCAGTTGACATTGATTACGATGGAGATATTGACATAATTACATCAACCGATCAATCAAGTGGTAAAGTTAGATTAGCCTTGAATGACGGAACACCTGACGCAGGATGGACCTGGAGCAATATCGCTTCTTCCATAAACAGAGTATCTAGTGTTTTTGTTGGAGACATAGATGGTGATGGAAATTTGGATGTAGTTTCAGCTGCATATGCTGGAGATGAGATAAGTTGGCACGAAAATAGCGGTGCTGCAATTCCTGAGTTTTCTAACATTTTGATGCCTATTGTGTCAGTTTTGACAATAATTGGTTTAAATCGCATGAGAAGGTACGATAATGAAATTTAGTAATATTTATACGAGAAAGATTTTGAATGCAATTATTGCTATTATGGTCTTTTTAGCACCATTATCTAGTTTTGATAGCTCAGACAATCTTAACCGTTCTTCAACAGTTATATTTTTTGGTTCACAAGTTGATGATGATTGTGATAATGAAACCAAGGACGATGATTTACCTTATTTTGTGAACAAAGTAAATGGAAGTGATGATAATTCAGGTTCAGTAGATTGCCCGTTTGCGAGTATAGCTAAAGCAGCTGAAGCAATGGAAGATGGAGATACCGTCGTTATATCACATGGGATGTACAGGGAATCAATATCTATTAAAAACAAAAATGATTTAATCTTTAAAGCTGCAGAAAATGAAAAAGTAGTTATTGATGGTTCTCGAGACA
>JAYYHK010000050.1:0-6937 GCA_036148495.1 Thermoplasmatota archaeon
TTATTTTATTGTCAATCTTGACAATTATAATCTGGGTTTTTGAATCTTTATTTGAATACATTTATGGAGTGTTGTGGAGAAATCTTGCACAAACAGTTCAGCATGAATTAAGATTAGATGCTTATTCTCACATTCAGAATTTGGAAATGGAATGGTTTGGTGAGCAGTCTAAGGGTGAATTAATGTCAATCCTAAATGATGATATTAATCAATTGGAAAGGTTTCTTGACAAAGGAGCTAATGAAATACTTCAGGTTAGTACAACTGTCGTAATCATTGGTGCAATATTTCTCTACATATCACCGACAATTGCTCTATATTCAATATGTGCAATTCCATTTATCGTGATTGGTTCATTTATGTTTCAATCTCGAATAGCTCCTAGGTATACCAAAGTGAGGAAAGAAGTTGGCCTACTAAATGCTCTACTATCTAACAACTTAAGCGGAATTAGTACAATCAAAAGCTTTACAACTGAAGAGTTAGAAATTGAAAGAGTAAGGAAAGCGTCTCAAGCTTACAGAGAGGCAAATCGTGATGCTATCAAGCTAAGCGCTGCTTTTGTTCCGTTAATTAGGATGGCAATATTGGTCGGATTTACGGGTACATTACTACACGGAGGTTTGATAACCTTGGAAGGTAAAATGGCTATTGCATCCTACAGTGTAATGATATTTATGATGCAAAGGTTACTCTGGCCCCTGACAAGGCTAGGTGAAACTTTTGATCTATATCAAAGGGCAATGGTTTCTACAACGAGAGTTCTTAATCTATTAGAAACGGAAATTAGAATCGAAGAAGGTTCAGAGTCGCTAGATTTGACTCAAGTTAAAGGAAACATAAATTTTGAAAAAGTTAGTTTTTCATATCCTGGGAGAGAGCTTGTGGTAAATGGTTTTGATTTAAACATTAAGCCTGGTTCTACTCAGGCCATTGTTGGACCTACCGGTAGCGGAAAAACAACTCTTGTTAGATTGCTATTGAGATTTCATGTGCCAAACTCAGGAAGTATTTTTCTGGATGGAACGGAAATTTCAAAAATAAATTTAAAGGATTTGAGATCTTCAATTTCTCTAGTCACTCAAACAATCACATTGTTTCCAGGAACAGTTTTACAAAATATAGCTTATGGTAACAAAGAATATTCAAAATCTCAAATAATCAATGCTGCTAAAGTTGCGGAAATACATGATTTCGTTGAAAGTCTTCCCGATGGATACAGTACACAGATAGGTGAGGGTGGCCATAAGTTATCAGGTGGACAAAGGCAAAGAATTTCAATAGCTAGAGCAATCTTAAAAGATGCACCAATACTAGTTCTTGATGAAGCTACTTCATCAGTTGATAACGAAACAGAAGAAGCTTTACAAAAATCTCTAGATTTTATTTCAAAGAACAGGACAACCATAGTGATTGCTCATAGACTTTCTACAATTAGGCACAGTGACTCAATTATAGTTCTGGATTGTGGAAAAGTTGTGGAAGCTGGGAATCATGATGAGTTAATTGCTAATAAATCTAATTATTATCGTCTTTGGAATGTTCAAACTGGAGTTAGGGAATAGCGATAGTCGTTTTTATGTTCCCCTTCCTTCATTCAAGTTCATCGGGCCCGTAGATCAGCCTGGAAGATCGCCTGCTTTGCAAGCAGGAGGCCTCGGGTTCAAATCCCGACGGGTCCACCATCTTTACTTAAGTTTTAAATCTACCTTGATTATCTTGTATCATGCGCATATCGATTGTCGCTTTGTTTGTAGCAACACTTTTGTTTCAACCAGTTTTAGCTTCCGGAGCAGCTTATCAATTTTCGTATCAGACGGATTTACAAACTCAAAGTGTAGAACCTTGGTGGGTTAATACGTCTATGGACAAGGATAAAGACAGGATTCAAGATAATATCTGGCTAGCGATTGAAAGTAAAAAATATGATTGGGTTGATGAATATGGGCGAATTGGCGTTATTGTTGATTTTGATCACACCCCAACATCTTCCGATGCTAAAATGTTGTCAGAGAGTGTAGATTTCATTCATTCACATACTTATCATCTAATTGACAGTATTGCAGGTTCAGTTCTCGTTGAGGACATCGTGGCTTTATCAAAGCTTCCTGGAGTAGTTATGGTCGAACTAGATGGCATTTTGGAAGTCGCTAATTCTGATGTTAAGGATGTCCATGGCGTTTGGGGAATTTATGAAGAGACTGGCTATGATGGAGCAGGTAGTGTCATTGCGATAATTGATACTGGCATTGATGACGAACATTTAGGATTGGATGACCTAGATGACGATAATACTACTGATGATCCTAAAGTTATAGCTTTTTTTGACGCTATAAACAATGCTTCTGTCAGAGATGGAAGTACTGAACCGTACGATGGTAATGGGCACGGCTCACATTGCGCAGGTACCACAGCTGGAACAGGAGCTCCAACATATGAGCACACAGGAATGGCACCTCAAGCACAACTTGTTGGTGTCAAAGTTTTATCAGATTCGGGTTCAGGTTCTTTTTCCCAAGTTATGGATGGAATGGAATGGACTGTTGATAATAGACATGAATTCAACATTAGAATAGCAAGCATGAGTCTTGGTGGTTTTGGAGCAATTGAATGGACACAAGATGAAGAAGAAAGTGTTAACAGAATGGCTAATGAGATGGTTCGTAATGGTATAGCTCTCTTCATAGCTGCTGGAAACAATGCAATAAGTGCCCAGATAGGTACACCAGGTAGTGCTGAAGACGTAATTACTGTAGGCGCTCTTGACAAGGATACTGCAATTGCTATTTACTCTAGTCAAGGACCTACAGAAGAGGGAAGAATCAAGCCTAATATTGCGTTTGTGGGTTCCAGTGTAATGTCTGTTGAAGCAAATACAGTTAGCGGATATGAGCCATTGTCTGGAACAAGTATGGCAACTCCAGGTGCCGCTGGCGTTGCTGCTTTGATGTATCAAGCTAATCCCGACTTATCTCCATTTGATGTTCGCAACATTATGCAAGAAACGTCAACTTATCGAGTTTGTCATTACATGGCCGCCAATGAAGCATGTCCTGAAGATGCAATACCAAAAAATCGTCAAAATAATGTATATGGCCATGGCCAAGTGGAAGCTTTGCCTGCAGTTTTAGAAGCAGCAAATAGAGTTTATAACTTTACAACTTCGGTAGAAGTAACTACTATTTCTCAGAGAATGGAAGATGACCGAATTCATTTAGTACCTAACCAAAAAATTACTTTCAATATTAATGGAAGTGCAGATAAAATTCAGTGGCGAACATGGGACATGCGTGACAATTGGATGGATTTAGATAGCTTCAAATCTGGCGATAAAATGTTTGAGCTTGAATATGATTTGCTTGTCGATCGTCTCAATTTTTTGCCAGGTAATTCGATAGAAGGTAATCAAACTTTGATGGTTAGAGCTATTAAAGATTCATCATCAAGTGCAAACCTTGTTGAGCATATACATATCATGACGGAAATGTCAATGCCTCAAAATATTGAAGAAACACCCTCCATTCCTTTTACCTTTGTCATACTAATTTCAGTGCTAGTTGCGGTTATAAGAAATAAAAGGGCATAATTCATATATATCGCCCTGACAGGGTTTAATATGCAAGAATTCAATGTATCCTTGGCCGATGAGCCAGGTGAGTTAGCTAAAGTAGCTTCAGCAGTTGGTGACGAGGGAATCAATATTCTTGGTTGTGTTGGTATGGGTCGATCTACAGCATCAGTTACAATGGTTACTGATGACGAAGAAGCAACTGCTAAAGTTTTGAAAGAAATGGGTAGTGATTTTCAGGCTAACGAATTAATTTTGACTACATTATCTAACGAGCCAGGAGCTCTTGCTAAAATGGCTACTAAATTGAGTGACTCAGGAATTAATATTATTTCGTTTTACATAATGAAAATGGAAATGGATATTGCAGATGTCGCATTAACTACAGATAATCCTGAAAAAACTAAAGAGATATTGGGAATATAGTTCCAATGAGGGTTGATCTTCATGGTCTTCCTTTTTCAGAAGCTAAGTTAAAAACACAAATTGCAGTGGCTGAGGCCTGGGAATCATCAAGTAAATCTATCGAACTAGTCCACGGATATAACTTGGGAACAGTTATCAAAGATTATGTTCAAAGCTATGAAGGTTTACAAAAAGATATAAAGCGCATTTATCCTGAAATCTCTTCATTAAAA
Source organism: Thermoplasmatota archaeon (assembly GCA_036148495.1). Taxonomy (GTDB): domain Archaea; phylum Thermoplasmatota; class Poseidoniia; order MGIII; family CG-Epi1; genus CG-Epi1. The sequence goes on from JAYYHK010000050.1 coordinate 4,207, forward strand.
TTATCAGACAAAGGCTTGGGCTCTACAGTGATAAAATTTAAGAGAAGATAGACAATGGATTTAACAACTATTTTGGCTTTATCTTTTGTTTGTGCCATGGGTGCGATGTCGCCAGGCCCCAGTCTTGCAGTAATATTGCGAAATACAATTTCTGGCGGAAGATTGCAAGGGGTAATGACGGGTGTTGGTCACGGTCTAGGTTTTGGAATGTATGCCTTACTTGCAGTAACGGGTCTTTCAGCGCTTTTAATTGCACATGAGTCTTTTTTTCTTTTTTTACAATGGAGCGGTGCTTTAGTTTTGCTTTGGTTATCATACGACATGTTAACCTACATTCCATCCGATGGAAATGACGATCATTCCATTGATAATCGGAGAGGCTTCATCGAAGGTTTTCTTATTTCATTTTTAAACCCAAAGATACTTGTCTTTTTAGTTGCTGTTTTCAGTCAGTTTATTGATCCTCAAATGAGTCAATCCGAGAAGATATTAATGGCCATTTTAGCAGGCCTTATTGACACAACTTGGTATGTTTTAGTTGCTGCAATTCTTGCTGGAACACCGTTAATTGATTTTTTCCGTTCTAATTCACTTATCATAGATAGAGTAATAGGCTTAGTTCTTTCCTTGTTAGCGTTAGCCTTGGTCGTTAGGACTTTCGTTTGATAGTTCCATTTTGTTTATTGTTTTCCAAACCCAGATTGGCCCAACTATTGCAGAAACGCTCACAGATATAGCAATAGAGTACCACACCCACACAATATCTCTAGAATCAACAATAGCAAAATAGTAGGCTAATGGTGCTGATACAAGTAGTACTCTCAGAGCAGTAATTACGAGTACAGGTATACCTTGTCCTAGCCCTTGCATTATTCTCCCACAGGGCATTGCAATACCAACAAAAGGGTAGGTAAAGCATAAAGTTCTCAGAGCACTGACTCCAATTTCTTTGATATTCTGATCATCGGTAAATAAATCAATAATACTTGGTGATAGAATGTAGACTATGGCTGAGGCTATTGAAACAATTACAAATGCCCTAGATATTGCATATGTAATGATACTCCTTACTTTATCATAGCGTTTAGCTCCAGCAAACATTCCAACCGTTGTTACTAGACCTGTGGCAATGCCCATTATGGGTAGAAACATTAGCATATCTAGTCTTCCTGATATTGTGTATGCAGCTACTGCATCAGCCCCATAACCAATTATCAATATATAATTGAAAACTCCTTGGCCAAATGACATTATAATCATCGATATTGATGAAGGAATTCCTACAACTAAAATTTCCTTCATTAAATCTCCAGAAAAAGTGAAATTTTGCATGTCAAATGTAATGTAAGAGTGGTCTTTGAAAAACAGCATAAAAATGAAAATAAAAAATACAATCATCTGAGAAACTACGCTGGCGGCTGCAGCTCCTTTTACACCCATATCTAGTCCAAAACCCCCATATTCATCTAAATCGAATATGAAAATAGGATCCAGTATTATATTCAAAATGGTTCCCGTAGCAGCGACCATCACTGGAAATTTCATATCTCCTTCTCCAGCGAGTATTGAACGGAAAACAATTGAAAAAACAATAAACATCATTCCATAGCAAGTAACTCTCAGATAGCTCCATGATTCTTCAATTAAATCAGTTGGAGACCCAAGCATTGTAAGAACTTTTTTACCAGTGAGCAATCCAAAAAAAGTCAATGTAATTCCCATAAACAGTGCAATAAGTAAACCGTGTTTTGCAGCATTATCAGCTTTTTCTTTATCTTCTTCACCAATTGCACGTGCTATTGTAGCAGTTATTCCGGTTCCTACTCCAAAAGTAATTCCCATCACAAAGAAGTAAAGTGGCATGTTGAAGGCTACAGCTGCAATTGAACTTCCCCCAAGCTGTCCAATGAAAAGCATGTCTACTATCGAATAGAAAGTTTGGATTGCCATTCCTGCAATTACAGGTATTGCAATGGACCAAAGTGAGCGTTCAGGGTTCTCTAGAAATTCATTTAGACGCGATTCTTTCTGTTCAGCCACAATAGTCCTTTCTCAGCAGCCTATATGAATTATACTACTGGTTTTGTAATTTTTGGATAATTAGCTTTTCAAATTTTTTAGCATCACCATTACAATCATTCATTTCATTTTTAGTAACGACCATTACATACCCTGCTGCTGTTTTTCCAATTACACAGGGAGTAACTCCCTCAGTATACTTTCGTATTGCCTCATTCCTTTCATTTAGGTGAATAAAATCAATAGTTATTGGTAATCTTCTTTCACAAACTTCCCACTCTTTTTTTGCTTTTCCGTGAGTGATATCACAGAGTGAGCAATGTTTGTTTGAAAACATTTTACCAGCAAAATATTTGATTTCTCCAAATATTCCACCATCTGCATCATATATTCCAATTAGTTTGGTAATACCAGCCACAATCATCTTCATTCTGTACTGTATAAATTGTTTCTCCCAGTGTTCAAGTGCAGTGCTTAAGGTTATAATGCATTACTTCAGTTGAAATTATTGAGTTCAGGCGAAAGTAATGATGAAATAGAACCTCCAGTAGAGCTATATGCATATCACGCTACTAGTTCATTTGCAAACGATATCTCGATGCCTTACCTAAGTTATTATGCTGTAAGATTGGGAGCTTCATTTGAGCAAATTGCTTGGATTCAATCATTAATGAATTTGTTACCAAATGCACTTCAATATTTTTGGGGTTGG